>JBOIGK010000558.1:0-2823 GCA_050742695.1 Advenella sp.
TGGCCAGTAGCGGTACGCGGTCGGCGAAGCGGCGGCAAACCGTATCCATTTGTTCCGGAGAACGGACGGCTTCCACAAAAAGGGCGTCCACGCCGCATTCCAGATAACGTTCGGCGCGCTCCAGTGCTGCCTCGAAGCCTTCGACCGCCAGTGCATCGGTGCGTGCCAGAATAAGCGTTTCTTCGCTGCGGCGTGCATCGAGCGCCGCCTTGAGCTTGCCGCACATTTCTGCAGTGGTAACCAGCGACTTGTTGGCCAAGTGACCGCAACGCTTGGGAAATGACTGGTCTTCGAGCTGGATCATGGCTGCGCCGGCACGTTCAAAGCTGCGCACGGTCCGCTGCGTGTTAAGGGCATTGCCAAAGCCAGTGTCTCCGTCCACAATCACGGGCGTTTGAACCCGGTCAGAGATCTGTGCCAGCACCTCCACAGCTTCATGGGCGGTGGTCAAACCCACGTCGGACCGGCCAAAGCGGGTGTAGGAGACGGCGCCGCCAGACAGATAAAGCGCGTCAAAACCCGCCTGTTCGGCAATCAGGGCGGTCAGCGAATCGTAGATGCCCGGGGCAAGGATTGCCCGGTTTTGTTGGAGCTGTTGTTTCAGTGTCGGATTGGTCACGCGGATTTCCTGTTGTTAGAGGTCTGAAGGTTTTGATTGATGTTCAGGGGCATGCCCATGTGATCGGCCTGGCGTCGTTCGTAGGCCAGAAATTCATCTGAAATACCCTGACCGCGCACGCCACCCCGTACTGACCCGGCACGCACGTCGCCAAAGTAATCCTGCCATTCTTCAGGCAACGGCTGGGACCCGGGAATGGCCAGCCACAAACGCAATAAATGACGTTTGAGATGAAATTCCTCGTAATCTTCAAATTCTGTGCGTGAGTGCAATACCACGTAGTTGTTGAGCAGTTGAAGATCGCCAGGTTCCAGCCACATGGAATAGCAAAAGCGCGGATCAGCCAGCAATTGGTCCAGCATGTCCAGCGCCTGATTTTGCTGTTCGGTCAGGCGTGGCAGCTCAGGGAAGTCCCGCTCCGCCGCGACAGTGTTCTTGCGATTGGCGCGCAACGCGAAATGGGTGGGCTGGCTGCCCAGAATAGGGCATTGATAATAAGGCGGCTGATCGGGCGCCTGGGTTCCCTGGTAGCTATGGTGGATAGGGGCACGCAGTACCTCAAGCAATTCGGGGTGGCGCCGTTCGATTTCCTCTATGACGGTGATCGAGCTTGTGATTTTGCTTTCGCCGCCCCTTTTGGCTGTGCGCAGCGTCAACAGGGCAACAACGTCAGCCGAATCGGCGTGAAAATCCAGTTTCGCATTCGTGTTATAGCCGCGGCCGTTTTTTGTCTTATAGCTTGCTCCAACATCCCGTACTGACGTCATGACATCGCTGGCCCGGTTTTGGGTCCGCGCTACACCGACGTGCAGACCGATGCCCCAGTAGACCAGACGCGCGTCGTCTTCGGACCAATTGTGCACCGGAAATCCCTTGAGCAGGCACACGCCCCAGCGCCCTTGCGTTGCCCCGAAGGCCGATTGCAGGGCTTTTTTTGCTGAGTCATTGAGGGGGAAATCGTTTGCGGTCATGTCGAGCATGGGCTTGTTCACGCCCTTTACGTGTGTCAAAGCCTGTTCAAAGCCAGCAATGGCATCGGCATCTAAGTGCTGGACCCAGCTTTGGTCATTGGTCATATCTTGGGCTGTCCATGCACGAGGTAATTCGGAATTCATGATGTATTGTCTCCATCGTAAATAAAATCAAGGGGATGTATGCAAGAATAAGTCAGGGCCTATTAAGATACAATCGAGTTTTCGTTAAACACTAATTAAAAAAAATTTATGAAGATGGAGACCTTTTCTTCGCTGGCTGCGGTGCTGCGTTCCGGGACGCTGGCGGGGGCAGCTCGCATTCTGCATCTCACACCCAGCGCTGTGAGTATTCAGATGAAGCAGTTGGAGCTATATATGGGACAACAGTTGTTCGACAGATCCGGGCTGGAGGTCAAGCCTTTGCCAATTGCATTCGAAATGTCAGCAGTGATGCAAAAAGCCCTGGAGCAACTGGAATTGCTCAAACGTGATCGCACTTATGTGGTGGAAGGACATGTGCGTCTTGGTATCATCGAGTCCATGCAACCCTTGCTTTTACCAGATCTGACCCGCATTATGCGTAGCCGATATCCGGCGTTGCATTTGCAAATCCAGCGTGGCAAGAGTGCTGAGCTCACTCACGCAGTGAAAGCTGGAGAGCTGGATGCAGCCGTTGTTGCACAGCCCGAATCGGGCGGGTCTTCGCGCATGCACTGGCATTTCCTACAGGCCCAGGAGCTGGCGCTGGTGGTGCCTCCTGATGAGTCTGAGCAGCGCCTGACAAAGCTGTTTCAGCGCTATGACTGGATACGGTATGATCGACGCACGATCGCGGGCCGACTGGCGACCCGTTATGTCAATCATCATATTGGTCCGACGGTGCAGCCGGCAAGCGTCGAGTTTGACGGGGTGAGGGCGATTCTTGCCATGGTGAGTGCAGGCCTGGGCGTGTCTGTGGTGCAACTGACCGAACCGGGTATTCATTTGAACTATCCCGTGCGTATTCAGAAGCTGCACAACGCGCCTGTCATTCGTTTTGCGCTGGTCATGCGCAAGCCCGATGCGGAAAGTCGACCGCTTGAGACCCTGCAAAGCGTGCTGTCAGAAATATTCGATGTTCACGTGCAAAAGCGTTATAAAAGTGCAGAAAAAGGAGCGCTGATTCATCGCATTCCGAATAGCTCAGGAGAGTGAGGATTTCTGCAGTTCAAGGCATAACAAGCTCAGGAT
>JBOIGK010000559.1:0-5366 GCA_050742695.1 Advenella sp.
GAGTCTGCTCATCATTGACCTTCTTAAATGCAATATCGGTGCCAACCATCCGCGCGCGTGAAACGGCCGGCCTTGCATCGATGCCTTGAAACCAACGTTTGATGTTCGGGTAAAGCGCCAACGGATCTTCAGTGCCCTTCATCACCCTGGATGCTCGGTCCAGCCATCCCCAGGCAGACATATCGGCGATGGTGTATTCGTTGCCGACGATAAATTCCCGATCAGCCAAATGGTCGTCCAAGACCTTGTAATGACGCTCGGCTTCGCGGCGGTAGCGATTGACGGCATAGTCCAGTCCCCCAGGCGCTGCATGCTGAAAGTGTACCGCCTGCCCCGAAAACGGTCCCAGGCCACTGGCAAGAAAAAGCAGCCACGACAAGAGCTGCGGACGATCCTGGACCTGGCCGAGAAATCGCCCCGTCTTCTCTGCAAGGTATATCAGAATTGCCGTAGAATCGAAGACCGTCGCCTCTCGACCGTCCGGTCCATCCAGATCCACAATCGCCGGGACCTTGCCGTTCGGATTTATCCTGCGAAATTCAGGATCGTGCTGCTGACCCTTGCTTGTATCCACTGGCACGACCTCGTAATCCAATCCAGATTCTTCGAGAAAGAGTGAAATTTTGGCTGGATTAGGTGTCGGATGATAATAGAAACGAATCATTTGTAATGCCTCCTACTGGGCACGTTTAAGAATGGCAACAGAGAATGGACGTCTGGCAGCAATAACGACGCCCAGCGAGATGACGATGATTGCCGCAACTCCGAGCAAGGACGGCACTTCACCCAATACCGGCACAGCTAAAAGCGTTGCCAAAACAGGAACCAGCGCCATCATGGCCGATGCAGCACCGGAGCCGAGCATTGCTACCGCCCGGTTATAGGCAAAGAGCGCCACACCGCTCATGAATACGCCTTGGTATACAAACTGGAACACGATTTCATTAGTGGACGCTTGGTTCAGTCTTGACAGGTTCCATCCGACATACACTGGGATGAAGACCACCGCCGACCAGAAGCAGATCAGCGCCGCCGACTGGAGCGCTGACAGCTGGCTAGTGCGAAAGCGTACCGAGTAAACAGCCCACGTGAGTGCTGCCAGCAGCAGCGCAGCATAGCCCCATGGATCAATAGCGCCATCCGTCTGCGGGCGACTGGCCACCAACGCAATCAAGCCCGTCAATATAGCCAGGTAACTCCAGATCGTCGAACTAGCGGGTCGCTGTTTTGTCAGATGCCAGCTGATCAAACCAGCTATTACGGGCATCAGCGCGGGAACAATCGATGACGCCTGCGCAGCTGTGGTGAGCTTCAGACCCGTAGCGACGAGCAACACAAAGGGGGCTCCCCAAAGCACAGAATAGAGCAGGCCTTCCAGCCACGCCGCTGCCGACAGTCTCTGCTTCAATAGCACCGGAGCGAGCAGAATCGCCCCAGCCCCAAAGCGCAACGCTGTAACATCCCAAATGCGCAACTGATGCGTGACCGTAAATCGCGTGACTACGAACCATCCGGAAAATATTAAAACCGAGATCGCAGCAAAGGCCAAGCCACGGAGCCATCGTACAGGTGGTGTCAAATTGGGGGACATGGTGCCATTTGCCAAAACATTTAAAAAGGGGCGTCGAAGTTAGAGGAGTTCTTTGATAGGCGGGAAATCATTAACTGAATGCTTGACCATTCTAAATCGATCGCTCTAAAATGGTCAAGCATTAGATTAGTACACAACATGTGACACATTTATAGGCAACCTTTTTATGGGCCGACCAAGAGAATTTGATGAAACTGAAGTTCTAGCTGCTGCTATCGACTGTTTTTGGGAACGTGGGTACGAAGCAACCTCAACCAGAGATCTGGCGGAAAAAATGGGGTTAACCGGCGCAAGCTTGTATAACGCTTTCGGCGGTAAACGAGCCTTATACTGCAGAGCGCTCAATCATTACATCGAAACCAGCTTCGCAGATCGTGTGCGCCGGCTTGAGGGCAAGCTACCTCCACCACAAGCAATTAGCGCTTTTTTCTCGGAAATCATTCAACGATCCCTGGATGATAGACAGCGAAAAGGATGCATGCTTGTGAATTCGGCATTAGAAATTGCACCCCACGATCCAGAGTTCCGGCAGATTGTCACCGAGGTTCTCGGACATATCGAGGCATTCTTTCGTCGATGCGTCCAAGCCGGCCAACAAGACGGAACGATAACAGCAACCCAATCGGCCACTGACCTGGGGCGGCTACTACTGGGCGTTCATATCGGACTGCGCGTCGTAGCGAGAACACGACCAGAACGAGAATTGCTCGAAGGGATGGTCCGTCCCGCGCTAGCGCTTCTTAAGCCTCAAAATTTTGGAGACTGATTATGCAATATGGAAAGTCGCAGAAGGCAATTAATCAACTGACAGCAGAACAACGTCGTGTCACTCAGGAGGCCGGGACCGAACGCCCATTTTCTGGGGAATACAACTATCATACGGAGCCCGGTATCTACGTAGATATCGTATCAGGAGAGCCACTCTTTGCATCGTCCGACAAGTTTGAGTCGGGCTGCGGATGGCCTAGTTTCACTAAACCTATCGTTTCCGCAAACGTCAACACTTTACGCGATACTTCCCACGGAATGACCAGGACTGAAGTTCGGTCAACTCACGGCGACAGCCACCTCGGTCACGTCTTCCAGGATGGCCCACCGGATCGCGGTGGCCAGCGCTACTGCATCAATTCCGCATCGCTCCGATTCATCCCTCGCGAGGATATGGAAAGCGAAGGCTATGGCGAATATCTCGATCAAGTTGAGGAGATTTAACATGCATCAGCGCGCTGTACTCGCTGGAGGTTGCTTCTGGGGAATGCAAGACTTGATCCGAATGTTTCCCGGGGTTATCTCGACTCGTGTCGGCTATACCGGCGGCGACACTCTGAACGCCACCTACCGCAACCATGGGACTCACGCGGAGGGAATCGAAATCGTCTTCGATACAGCTAGAACAAACTACCGATGTATTCTGGAGTATTTCTTCCAAATCCACGACCCTACAACGCCAAACCGTCAAGGCGGAGACACGGGCAGCTCTTACCGTTCGGCAATTTATTATGTCGACGACGAGCAGAAGCGCGTCGCCGAGGAAACCATAGCCGACGTGGACGCCTCCGGCCTTTGGGGCGGCAAGGTTGTCACAGAGGTTGCCGCTGTCGGAGAATTCTGGGAAGCCGAGCCGGAGCATCAGAATTATCTTGAGAAGCGGCCGGGCGGTTATACCTGTCATTTCCCTCGCCCGAATTGGGTTCTTACCAAGCAGGAAACCACTGATAAGTCTACAGTAACGCCTGTTCTTGCCGATATGGATGCTCGGTTGTAAGGACAGTACACCATGCACGAATTTTGTGATTTTCAGGATATCGGAGAGCCATTGAGCCGTCTGCGACGTAGTAAAGTGTTGCATCATGGCGACCAGCATCACATCTCGTACGATATTACCGCATGGCCTAGTTGAGCATTCACGTGATACTGATCATCGAGAATGGCGAGACTAAGTAACGCAAATGAAAATCGAGCCGTGTTTTTCGCGTGCGAAAAAAGATCTCTTACTCGAACGGATTTGTCAAAATATGGAAAAAAAGGGGACAATGGCCCCCTTTTAAACCCTCGAGTACCACATCTTTTTAGGGATGGTGTTCCTATCCATTTACTGCAGTTATCTGTGTCTGAAACCGGCACGCAGGTCTTGAAAAGAGGCGATGAGGAGCGTAACCGATGCCGCCAACAGAACAAGATCTTTAAGAAGGAATTGCCCCGGTATAGCTGAAATAGCTGGAAATCCACCCGCTGTCATTTCTGCAACGCCAGGCGTGGTTAAAAAGAAGGTCAGAGTAATTACGTAGGTCGCAATTGACATAGCGGATCCCATCACGGAAAAAATAGGTTTAAAAGCACCGAGAATCAACGCTACAGCTGTCCCTAGCTCAAGAACGCCAACCACATAACTAGCCCCTTGAATTCCGAAAAGAGTATGCAACCAACCCATGATGGGGCTGTTCACAATAAACGGAGCGATCCCGTTCGCCTCGTAAGCGGTGAATTTCATTGCCCCAAACCAAAGAAAGACAACAACCAATGCCCATCTGTTGAAAGCCAGAAGAGCGAATGATCCCTCTCCTTTTTCAGCAATTTGTAAATTAAATTGATTAGAGCGAGGGGTCAAATTGACCGGTTCGGTAGTAGGCAGAGAAGTTCGACTCATAACATCATCCTTTTATTTAGTGAATAAGAGTCTTTACTTTAGGAGTATCTGGCAAACATATCGAGACTGAATCTCCTCAAAAAAAACCTTAAAAGGATCAAACGCTATAAAATTTTCTTTTCGCTCCTACTTCGTATACCACCATGTCTCAAATTGATTGGCTAAGCCTTCTCCTGCAACTTATTACTGTCACTGGTCAACTTGAAGTCCGCTGCCTTTATAGCGCGCCATGGCGCATGAACGAGGCGACCTCTGCTGCCTACGAAATTCCCTATCACGTCATACTGCAAGGACGAGCTATTATTGAAGATCCTGAGACAGAAGAAGCACAGGAACTAGTTAGTGGCGATATTGTGCTATTGCCTCATGGATCCTCGCACATTTTGCATGATGGCAGCGGGAAAAAGCCAAGAATGGCACATGATCGCCAAGGTTCTGCAGGATGGATGCTGAGTGAGAACGACGGTCGGGGTGAACGGCTGGACATGTTGTGCGGGAGGTTTCGGATCACACCACCTCACGATCGACTGATTCACAATTATTTTCCTAGACGTCTCGTTGTACGAGTCAGCGATACGGAGGATGACGCAAGCATTGGCGCAGCAGCAAGACATCTGAGCAGCCTTGTGGATTTGATGCGCATGGAAGCTGACGGCGAAAAGGTGGGCGGATACGCTATCCTCAATGCCTTGTCCTCAGCGTTGTTTGCGCTGACGCTACGCGCGGCCAGCGAGTCCGAACAAGCGCCGGTAGGTCTGTTAGCGTTAACAAGCTATCCGCGACTGGCACCCGCCATTTCCGCTATGTTTTCTGACCCGCAAAAAAACTGGAATCTACAAAATTTAGCTGATCTTTGTAACATGTCACGTGCTACTTTCATGCGGCATTTCCAAGATAAACTGGGGTACTCGGCTTTCGAACTGTTGGTTGATATTCGCATGAGCCTAGCCGCTAACCAACTCAAAAAACCCAATATGACTACCGAGGCCGTAGCCGAACTGATCGGATATCAGTCCATCTCAGCATTCCGGCGAGTGTTTACCGACAAAATTGGAATGACCCCTGGACAATGGCGTCGTCAGGAACAGCCAGATTCAACAAAATAATTGAGGTGATTGAAGCTTACTC
>JBOIGK010000560.1:0-2985 GCA_050742695.1 Advenella sp.
TTTGGTGCCGAAGCCTGGTCGCAGTTCATGAATATACAGGCGCCGCTGCTCAACAATATGATGAATAATTACGTTGAGCAATCCAAGAACATGTTCGTGCAGATGCAGGAGCAGATGCAGAACCAGACCAGCAATATATTTGGTGGTTTCCCCCCGTTCAACCCCGCAGACAAAGACAAAGATAAAGAAGACAAATAAACATACGGGCAGCCAGATCGCTGGCTGCGCCGGCTGGTTGCCATGATTCGCGTTTTGGTGATCAGGGGCCAAGGGCCAGGGATCAGGGGCCAGACTATCTGGATGCCGCCCGGCATGCCTGGTGGCTATGGTCCGGCAGGACAGGTTGAACTCTCTCCCAGCACCGGATAGCTACTCGGGCAGCGACGAGGCAGGTCGTATTTGAGCGCTCTCCGGTTTCCTGAATGGCGAATGCTCGTGCAGTTCGTCCAGATAGGCCTGTACATGCACGGTCTCTTCATCCAGAAAGCGATGTATGGCGTCGGCAAACTCGGGTCGGGCGATCCAGTGTGCCGAATAGGTCGTTTGCGGCAGCAGCCCGCGCGACAATTTGTGTTCGCCCTGGGCTCCGCCTTCAAACAGGGCAATGCCGTGGTTGATGCAGTAGCGTATGCCTTGCATATAACAGGTTTCAAAATGCAGCCCGGGAATATATTCGTGAGCACCCCAATAACGACCGTACATTTTATTGTTGCCGATCATGTTCATGGCACAGGCAACCGGGGTGCCCAGGCGCTGCGCAATCACAAGCAGCAGGCTGTCCGGTGCATGCTGCAGCAATTGGCTGAAGAACGCCTCTGACAGATAGGGCTGGCGACCACGCTCGTAATAAGTATTGCAGTAGCAGGAAAAGAAAAACGACAGATCTTCAGCAGTAATTTGATTGCCGCGCTTATATTCAAACGTGATATCGGCCTGAGCTACCTTGCGCGCGTCCTGGCGAATTTTCTTGCGTTTGTCATAGGTGAGGCTGCCCAGGAAGGCATCGAAATCGGAGTAACCGGCATTGTTCCAGTGAAACTGGACGCTTTCGCGTACCATGTAGCCCGATTCGCGCAGCACAGCCAGATCGTTCTGTTCAGGAAACAGGACGTGAATGGATGACACCTGCAAGCGACGCGCGACCTCGATCGCAGCCCGGGCGAGCACCTGCCTGGCCTGCGCGTTGCGTGCGATCAGGCGTGGGCCGGTAACCGGTGAAAACGGGGCGGCGCACAGCAGTTTGGGATAGTATTGAAGGCCGTACTGGCTGAAGGCGCGGGCCCAAGCCATATCAAAGACAAATTCGCCCTGGGAATGGGTTTTCAGATACATTGGCATGAAACCGGCCGGCTGCCGGTGCTGATCGTATAGAATCAGATGACATGGTTGCCAGCCGGTGTCCTCGCTGGTGCAGCCGGTATTTTCCATGGCACGTAAAAATGCCGGAGAGATAAACGGATTATCGTCGGACCAGGTACGCCAGTCAAAGTCCGGCAGGTCGGCCAGCGAGTGCAGGAGTTCCACCTGCATGTTGTTTACGTCTTCAGATGACACTGCGTACCACCGTTTATTGCCACCACCACTTCAGACTCCTTGTATGACTACCACTGCATTCGATTCCGACAACAGGGTTGCGATTACCGCTGTTACCGGTTTTCTGGGTAGCGGAAAAACCCGCTATATCAACCAGTTGTTACAGCAACCCGGTATGGCCAACACGGTTGTGATCGTAAACGAAATCGGCCAACTGGGGATTGACCAGGCGAACTGGTCATTCGTGCAGCCTTCCACTATTCTACTAGAAGGCGGTTGTCTGTGCTGCCAGATGCAGGGTTCGATGAGCGCGACATTGCAGCGCCTGTTCACCGATGCCCTGGCGCGAACCATTCCCCGCTTCAATCGCATTATTGTAGAGACCAGCGGCCTGGCAGACCCGTCGGCGTTGCGATTTACCTTACATAGTGATTTTTTTCTCAAGGAGCGTTTCTATTACAACGGCTGCATCTGTATTGTAGATGTTGTCAATGCATATAAACAAAGCGCTTATGTTGAGTGGTCCCGACAGCTGGTGCAGGCTGATCTGGTCTTGTTGTCAAAAACAGATCGCGTTGCAGGTGGGCAGGCGCTTGGCGTTGCGCAGGATGTATCAACATTTACCGATGCACCGGCCATGAGCATACCGCAATTTTTTGCCAACGGAAATACGCTAGCTACGCTATCAAACCTGCAGCTATCGCCAAGGCCGGGCGCGGGGTTTTCCAATTTCCTGACGGGGCCGCTTGCCGGCGCCATTCATGGCAACCGCCAGGCTCTCGCGCAAGATTCGGCTCACAATCGGGCTCATCAGCCAACAAAACAGCCGTCATCGCTGCGACCGGTGCAGATGCATTCGGCTATACGAATCGTGACCATTGAGTTTACTGAGCCACTGCGGCGCAGCGTGTTCAATCAGGCACTGGAGGCGATGCTCGTCAACCTGGGAGCAACGTTGATCAGGGCCAAGGCGTTGTTGCGTTTTATTGATGATCCCGGTCTGTATCTTTTCAATATCGTACATGCACAGCGATATCCCACCCAGCGATTGCGGGCTGCACAAGAGCAGGACCCGACTGCAATGGTGCTGTTCCTGGACGGTGCTACGCAACAAGTCAGATTGCCACAGGCAGAGGATTTTTATCGGCTCTAACAGCCAGGCGTGATCGTCGTTTGCAGTGTGTAAATTTGCTCACGCTGTTGTTCGCGTTGATTTGCCGGGAATAAAAAGGGATTATAAAATGAATGACCGCAAGCTTTGCACCAACAGTTACTCGGTGGCAAAGCATGCGGTATCGTGCTTGAACGCATATGTTCACTTCTGCGGGCTGATAGGCTGCGTCAATTCCCAAGCTGCTCAATGCCAGGCCGTTCAAACATCAAGTCGTTCGACCCTTGGCAACTTAGCCATCAGGCAACTTATGCCGATGGGTTCTGGGCGATGCATATATC
>JBOIGK010000561.1:0-1200 GCA_050742695.1 Advenella sp.
GCCATGGAATATATCTCTCATGCCCGCCCTGACGGATATGTGCTACTGATGGGAAACGTCGGGATGCTGACTGCAAACCCGCTACTGTACCCCAAGCAGGCCGCCGACGCTGTCAAAAAGCTGGTGCCGGTGGCACGTTTGGTCGTGACGCCGCTGCTCGCCGCTGTGCCGTCCAAAGCGCCGGCGTCAAATATCAAGCAATTCATCGAGTTGGCCAAAAGCAAGCCTGACGCCATGTTCTTCGGTTCTGGGGGCAGCGGCAACATCAATCACCTGGCGGTGGAGTTGCTCAAAATTCAAACTGGCATACCACTAACGCACGTGCCATACAAGGGTAGCGCCCCGTCCCTCACCGCCCTGGCTGCCAATGAGGTACAACTGGTCGTTGACGGCGTAAACGTGGTTCTGCCACAGGTCACCGGCGGTCGAGCACGCGCGCTCGCCATTACGGGAGAAAAGCGAACACCCGCGCTTCCGGACGTGCCCACAATGAAAGAAGCTGGCTACCCAGATTTGACCATCTACGGCTGGCAAGGCTTGTTTGCGCCGGTAGGCACGCCGCAGTCGGTCATCAACACCTTGACCCGCGAGATCGACAAGGCATTGGCCAATCCGGAGCTTGCCTCGCGATTCGTCAAGCAGGGAACCGATCCGGCCTACCAGAATCCCGAAGCGTTCCAGAAATATATTGCATCGGAGCAAGCGCGCTGGGCAAAAGTGATTCGCAAGGCCAATATCAAAATAGAATAAAGCACCCTATTGTTGCCACGCGAGGCGAGTCGGGCAGACTTATTGAACCGGAATGTTCGCCTTCCTAATTTTAAGATGGTGGCTTATTCTGTGCCGGCAGAATCGTAGCGAACGGAGCCGTGCCATACATACATATCCCGTATATATAAAGGATTTATCATTTTATAATTTTCAATCTACTGGTATACACCGCCAGAGAACATCCTATTATTATCCCAGAACTAGCCGTAATCCGCACTATTGCGGGCACTCCGGACACCGGACCGACGAGCAAGCCCCCTGCATACTATTAACAATGGGCATCGTTACTGAATGAACAACAGATCCACAGAAAACTGGCCAATCGGGTATTCTTAGACAGAGTCCTGTATGTGTTTGCCCGTAGAAAATTTCCACCGCTCATCAGCAATTGCCGAGCACGCAGCGCAGAATGCTTGATTTGATGGCAGC
>JBOIGK010000562.1:0-2715 GCA_050742695.1 Advenella sp.
ACCCTGGCTGCCTTGGCCTGGTCGTAGGCAAAGGGCCGGGACTCCTGCATATAGGCAATCTGGGTCAGTTCCAGCTGTACTGCGTGAATGCGCTCGGTCGGATTGCCGTACTGGCGGGTGATATAGCCGCCCTTGAAGCGACCATTGGCCGCAGCGGTAAACTGCTCATCCTGTTCGATCTGTTGCGCCAGCACTGCACACAGTTGCGGATGGGCGCTTTGGTTATTGGCGGTGCCGAAATTGAAGTCTGTCAGTTTGCCGGGAAAAAAACGGCTGATCTCGGAACGGATGGAATGCGCTTCCCACAGAACCGCAAACCCGTGTTCCTTTTTGATACGCTGCAGCTCTGTTTGCAGCGCCGCGTGATACGGCTCCCAGAACAACTGCCGACGCCGGATTTTTTCCTGCTCTGACGGTTCGCGCCCCGCCAGATAAAGTGGTTCCTTGTCAAAGGTGTCCACGGGACACAAGCCGGTGGTGTCCTGGCCCGGATACAGGTTCTCGTCATCGGGCGGGCGGTTCAGATCAATAATATAGCGCGAATAGACAGGTGTCAGAAAAGAGGCGCCGCCGTCCCTGGCGAATCCGTAAAGCCGATCCAGATGCCAGTCGGTATCATCCACGAATCCGGCCACTTGCGTGAAGTTCGTGGCAATCTGCGGATCCAGCCTGGTCCCCATGTGGGGAATCGAAATGAGCAGGGGAATGGCGCCTTGCTGCAGGGAAAAAATGGGTTCCGACATGGTTGCTCCGTTTGGTCGTTCAGCGCTGTTTCAGAAACCGACGGCCTGACCATCGCGGCGGGAGTCGGACGCTGCGTAATAGCCATGCTCTGCTTTATAAATAAGCTGCGCGGAGCCAAACTCAAGGCTGTCGGCGGCGGCTACGTCTACCCGATGGCCACGCGCCTTCAGGCTCTGGATCACGGCCTCAGGTGTATGGGCTTCCAGATACACGATAGGACCGTTTTCCACGCGAAAGCGCGGTGCATCGCTCATGGCTTGCGGGTTTTGTGCGAATGCCCCCAGGCGCGCCACCATTTGCGCATGTCCTTGCGCCTGCATGCTGCCGCCCATGACGCCAAATGACATCAGCGGCTTGCCCTGGCGGGTGATAAAGCCCGGGATAATGGTGTGCATGGGTTTTTTCTTTGGTCCGACACAGTTGGCGTGCCCCTGGCGAACATTGAAGCCGCAACCGCGGTTATGCAATGCAATGCCGGTGCCGGGGACAACCACGCCGGAGCCGAAGCCGTGATAATTGGACTGGATGAATGACACCATCGTGCCGTCCTGATCAGCGGCGGTCAGATAAACCGTACCGCCACTGGCCGGCATGCCGGCGGTCGGCGTAGACGCTTGGTCCATATTGATAAGGCGAGCGCGTTCTTTCAGATAGGCAGGCGACAACAGGTCCGCCGTGGTCATTGTCATATGGGCAGGATCGGCAATATGTTCGTGCAGATCGGCAAACGCCAGTTTCATGGCTTCAACGCCCACATGATAAAAGTCGGGGCTGTCTACGCCCATGGATTCAAGATCGAACTGATCCAGGATGCC
Source organism: Advenella sp. (assembly GCA_050742695.1). Taxonomy (GTDB): domain Bacteria; phylum Pseudomonadota; class Gammaproteobacteria; order Burkholderiales; family Burkholderiaceae_B; genus Advenella. The sequence goes on from JBOIGK010000562.1 coordinate 1,560, forward strand.
GACGCCCATCAGGGCGGCAATGCCCTGGCCGTTGGGCGGAATCTCATGCAGCGTCAGGTCGCGGAAGTTGGCGCTGATGGGTTCGACCCATTCTGCCGCAGCGCTGTCCAGGTCGGCGGCAGTCAGATAGCCGCCGGTCTGCTGTGCAAAGGCGATGATTTTTTCGGCAAGCGCGCCACGGTAGAAGCTTTCGCCGCGGGTCTGGGCAATGTCTTTCAGGGTCGCGGCCTGCTCAGGAAACGTCCACAACTGGCCGGCCTTGGGAAATTGGCCCTCAGGCATAAATGCCTGGGCAAAACCGGGCTGGTCCTTGCAGGTCTCGCCCTGTGCCGCCCAGATGCGTGCAATGTTCGGTGAAACCATAAAACCCTGTTCCGCATAGCGGATGGCTGGTTCAAACAGCGCCTCAAAGGGCAGTTTGCCGAACCGTTCCGACAGCGCGCGCCAGCCGGCCACCTGCGTAGGCACGGTTACGGTGCCCCACCCTTTGCCGGGCATCGTCGGCTGGTCCTTGAACAGGTCATAGGTCCATTTCTCGGGAGAGCGGCCACACGCGCTCAGTCCGTACAGTTTGCCCTCATGCCAGATCTGCACGAACAGATCGCCGCCAATGCCGTTCATGACCGGTTCCACCACTGTCAGGGCGATCGCGGTAGCCAGCGCACTGTCGACCGCGTTACCGCCGCGGTAGAGCATGGACAGCCCGGCCTGCGCGGCCAGCGGTTGCGAAGTGCTGACAACGTTGCGAGCAAAAACGGGCATTTTCTGTGAACGGTAGGGGAAGGACCAGTTTAAATCGGACATGGGAAATATTTCACTTCTGTTGATTGGAAGGAGGCAGCGCTCGAAAGAGATGCCATTTGTGTTATTTCATAATGAATATAATAATCATAGCTTATTATCAAGGCGCATCCGTCAGGACGCAGCGAGGCCCCCGCATTTGCGTGGTCACGCTTCCGCCTCAGGCGCTCGCCAGTGGCGCCTGGTCTGCGACAATTCCTTTGGTAATTTCCCGGACAAAAGCCGGCACGCTCGCCAAGCGGGCAGATAGCATGGATAATAACTATGAACCAGACGCAACCGATATTGGAGACACAATGAGCAATTCAATTTCACAGCAGGGCAGTGACGACATCGCCTTTCACATGCATCCCTA
>JBOIGK010000563.1:0-4563 GCA_050742695.1 Advenella sp.
GGCAATGGCGGCGCGGTCCACCTGCTGCATGGCCAGTCCGAAATCGGCCTTGAGCTGCCAGGACGCCTTGTCCTTGTCGCGGCTGCCGGCGTCCGGGTACAGGTGTAATTGGCCGGTTGTTTTTATCAGATGGGCGCAGCCGATGTCGTGAGCCAGTTCCGTGTGATGACGCACCGACCCCGCCAGCAGATCATGAAGGGCGGCCGCAATTTGCCGCACGCGTTCCGGTCGTGACGCGGCGATAAAGCGAGCAAACCAGGGCATGGCTGGCAGCAGGTAGTCCAGCGGGACATGCAGCGCACTAGTGCTGTCCAGCAGCATGGAGGCGGCCTGCCTGATGACACCGGGCATGGCCAATGGTGCGACCGAGCCTTCGGACAGCGCACCGGCATTGCCGAAAGAGCATTGTGACCCCGGGTCCTGCGCATCAAATACAGTTACCTGCCAGCCCGCCTTTCTGAGGGCGTGCGCGGTACACAAGCCGACAATGCCGGCGCCGATAATGGCAACTGAGTTGTTTTGCATGGACATGGATGCTTCTCGATCTGGCCTGATGATGGCGTCCATTGTAACGGTTCAAACGCGGGTAGAATATGCTGATTGAGATAAACCGGCAAGGTCATGACGTTTTGCGCGGCAGGGCCATTTCTGAAACAGGAGCATTATGCAGACATTGCCCACTTATACTGATGTAGTCGCCGCAGCCGAACGCATCAAAGGTTACGCGCACCGCACGCCCGTACTGAGTTCCAGGACCATTGACGCGCAGCTGGACGCTAGCTTGTATTTCAAATGTGAAAACCTGCAGCGTATCGGCGCATTCAAGTTCCGTGGCGCATTCAATGCGATAGCGGCATTGAGCGAAGCGCAACAGCGCGCAGGGGTTATTGCCTTTTCTTCGGGCAACCACGCCCAGGGTGTGGCTTTGGCAGCATCCGTGCTCAATGTCAAAGCCACCATCGTGATGCCGCTGGATGCGCCCGCTGCCAAGCTGGCAGCCACACGCGGCTATGGCGCGCAGGTGGTGCAATATGACCGTTACACAGAAGACCGGGCGGCCATTGCCACGCGTTTGGCGCAGCAACACGGCTACACACTCATCCCGCCCTATGATCACCCCGATGTCATCGCGGGCCAGGGGACGGCTGCCATGGAACTGATGCAGGAGACCGGGCCGCTGGATCTGCTTTTTGTCTGCCTGGGCGGTGGCGGATTGTTGTCGGGCTCGGCCCTGGCGGCACGGGCCCTTGCCCCGGAATGCCAAATCTATGGCGTGGAACCGCAAGCGGGCAATGATGGGCAGCTGTCCCTGCGCGCGGGTCATATCGTGCGCATCGATATGCCAAAAACCATCGCCGATGGCGCGCAGACGCAGTTCCTGGGTGACTACACCTTTTCCATCATTCAACGCGAAGTCGCTGATATCCTGACCGTTACCGATCAGCAGCTGATTCGGACGATGCGCTTTTATGCCGAGCGCATGAAAATGCTGGTCGAGCCCACGGGATGTCTGTCGCTGGCTGGCGCCTGCAGTGCAAAAGAATTGGTGCGTGGCAAGCGGGTGGGCATTATTATCAGCGGCGGCAATGTCGACCTGGCCAATTTCTGCGCGTTGCTCGGCAGCGACTCGGAGTGATGGAACGAAGCCTTGAAGATGCGCACAGCACAGTCGATCGTTAATACCCCTGCGCAGTTGCCGGAATGGCGGATGTTGATGGCAGGGCTTTGTGCCAGCCTGGTGGGTATCGGGCTGGCGCGTTTTGCCTATACGCCATTGCTGCCGGCCATTATCAATGCACAATGGTTTTCTGCCTCCACCGCAGCCTATCTGGGGGCAGCCAATCTGGCAGGATATCTGGCCGGCGCGCTGCTGGGCGTAGGCATCGCCCGGCAGACCGGGACGCGCGCTGCCCTGCGGCTGATGATGGTGCTGGCCACGCTTGCTTTTTTTGCCTGTGCCCTGCCGGTATCGTTTATCTGGTTTTTTCTGTGGCGTTTCGTGTCGGGCGTCTCCGGCGGCGCCTTAATGGTGCTTGCCGCAACGTCTATCCTGCCTTTCGTGCTGCCCTCGCGTCGCGGGCTTGCCAGTGGCGTGATATTTACCGGGGTGGGATTGGGCGTGGCCGCATCGGGCACCTTGGTGCCAATGCTGCTGCAACTGGGCTTGACGCAAACATGGCTCGGGCTGGGGGGCCTGTCTTTATTATTGACGCTTCTGGCCTGGTCCAGCTGGCCACCGGCGCCGCCAGCAACAACAGTATTACCAGCATCGACAACATCCACACCACCAGCACCAGCAGCATCGCTATCGACGACATCAGCACCTGCATCCGCATCTACATCAGTCTTGGCATCGGCAACGGTTCCTGCCGATGTTGCGCCGAACCCGAACCCGAACCCGAACCCGAACCACCGCGCGGGCGGTCCTGACGACCCGATGGGTAAGCAGATCACGCCGTCGCATCCTATGTCCGCTGAAACCGGCAGTCGTGGCCTGTATGTGTTGTATCTTGTTTACGGCCTGAACGCGGTCGGACTGGTGGCGCACATGGTGTTTCTCGTTGATTATGTCGCGCGCGGGCTTGGCTGGGGCGTCAATACTGGGTCGTTTTTCTGGGTAATTTACGGTCTGGGAGCCGTGGCAGGACCCCTGTGCGCCGGTGCGGTAGCCGATCGCATTGGCTATGGATTGACCCTGCGTGGCGCGTTGCTGCTGCAACTGGTCATGGTCATTCTGCCGATCCTGAGCACGGCGCCCATTCTGCTTGGTCTTTCCAGCTTTGCGGTGGGCGCATTCACGCCAGGCATCGTGCCGCTGGTCCTGGGGCGTTTGCGCGAGATGCTGCCGCATTCGCCGACGGCGCAAAAAACCGCCTGGAGCAGGGCGACAACCGCTTTTGCGCTTATGCAGGCGGCCGCTGCCTACGCAATGTCATTTGTGTTTGCCCATTCCAACGGCCAGTATCTGCTGCTTTTCATGCTGGCCGCGGTGGCACTGGCCATTGCATTTGTCATGCTCATGCTGTTCCCCGGGCCAACGGCGCAACGCTAAGCACTTTTTTCATTCCTGGTCCGGGCAAAGCGCGATTGCGCGCCTGGCCCATGATCTGGCGATCTGGCTTTGCGTCGTACCTCCCTGTCTTTTGCAGGGGCACGCCAGTTAAAAGCAGATAAGGCCGGGCGAGCGCGCTGCCACTGTGCGACGGCGCTTGATCGCAAGTGCCATCAAGCGCCACCTGCCCGCCCATCGCATCCTCAATAGCACCCGTCAATATCAGTCCAGCGCCCGTCGACAGGGCAACTGCTGGCTGGCGCATCGCCTGGCCAGGATGCCTACGCTTGCCTCAGCGCAGCTGTTACATTTTTCCGGTGGTTTTCACTTGTCTATGCGATACGCACGAAATAGTGTTGCACAAATGCCAAATCATTGATTAATTATAAGAATTATTCCTTCTTGCTATGTCCGGCTTGTCTAGTAAAACGCCCCCAAAATGGCAAAACTGTCACTGCCTTGTAAGACGGCATTAACCGGACTGTCACACATATTCCTTAATATGACGGCACTTGAACAGCAGCGGCCCGCTATGGCTGGCCAATTGCTGACATCTGCTGCTTGCGCTCGGGCATTCTGCTGTGTATCGAGCCGGCAGTTGCAAAATATACAGAGGAATACGATGACTCAGGCAATCCGGGTTCAGAATCTGAACAAGACATTCGGCACCAGACAGGTCCTGCACGATCTGGAACTGGACGTGGCTCCTGGCGCGATGGTTGCGCTGATCGGCGCATCCGGTTCCGGCAAATCCACGTTATTGCGTCATCTGGCCGGCCTGGCCATCGGTGATCGCCGGGTTGGTGGCGATATACAGATGCTGGGCCAGCAAATGCAGAAAGACGGCATATTGAACCGCAATGTTCGCCGGTTGCGTTCGGACATCGGTTATATCTTTCAGCAGTTCAACCTGGTGGGGCGGTTGTCGGTCCTCAAGAACGTCCTGCTGGGCAGTCTGGGACGCATGTCACGGGTACGCGGCGCACTTGGTCTGTTCAACAAGGAAGAAGTGAACAACGCGTTGCGGGCGCTGGAGCGGGTAGGTCTACTTGAGTATGCCCATCGTCGCGCTTCGACCCTGTCGGGCGGTCAGCAGCAGCGCGTGGCCATTGCCCGCGCCCTGTGCCAGAAGGCCGAAATTATTCTGGCAGACGAACCTATCGCTTCACTGGATCCGGAATCGGCGCGCCGTGTCATGGAGACACTGGCAGACATCAATAAGCGCGACGGAAAAACAGTCATTGTCACGCTGCATCAGGTGGATTACGCAGTGAAATATTGCCGCCACGCGGTAGCGCTCAAAGGCGGCAAGAAGTATTTCGACGGCCCCATCACCGGGCTGAGCAACGATTTTCTGAGCGATCTGTACGGCTCGGAAATAGGTACGGCGCTTCTGTTCGGAGAGCAGGAGGCACAAAAAACACCCGCCAGAGACCCGGCACGCCTGGTTCTGGCAGCAGCTTAAACATTATTTCATTAGGAATTTTCATGTTCAAATCGACCATTCGCCG
>JBOIGK010000564.1:0-4976 GCA_050742695.1 Advenella sp.
CCTGGACTTCCCTGGGAAATCCGGCATCCTGCACGTCCTGGTTATAGTGAGGCAGCGTGCCAATGGAAGGAGCGTAAACCAGTTCCAGATTATCCGGTGCCAGGTCAGCCAGTTGCCTGGCGATCGCGGCATTATAGGATTTTTCACGAAGACTACCGATGATAATCAGAACTTTGAACTTGGTGCTCATTAAGCGCTCCTGTTTGGGCTTGGACATAAATAGAACCTGGCGGGCGCATTGTTGCCGGCATCCCTGTCGGGGCTGCTGCGGTGGCAATGGCCGGCACTTAGGTGCCGGACAAACACCGCTGTGGCATCCGTGACGACGTTGACTTTGCTGCGCTGTTTATTGTAAGTGATTCACCCGTTGCAGATAGCGTCCGTCGGGCAGGCGCACGATTTTACCGGCCATTTCCAGTTCGGTCAGCAACCCCGCCAGCTTGCCCACCGTCGTGTCAAGCCTGACCAGCAGCAAATCCATGGAAACCGGGTCAAACCCCATCTTCTCCAGCAGTTCCTGCTGTGCCGCATTGCTAAAGGCCGTGGTATCAACAGGCGTGCTGCGCGCGCCGCCCGGTTGCGCCTCTCGGCCCGCTGCAGGCATTACGGGGGTTAGGGACGGAATGGGAGTCAGGTGCGCCTGGGGTTTGGTCGCACGCTTTGCGCCAGGCTGCGCCTCCCGTCCGGATTCAGTGCCCGAGCCGGCGCCCGACCTGGGTGCCGAACCGCTGCGCGCAAGCTCTTCCACGATGTCTTCGGCGGTTTCCACCAGTTTGGCGCCCTGCCGGATCAGCGCATGGCAGCCACGTGACAACGGCGAATGAATGGAACCCGGAATGGCAAACACCTCGCGACCGTTTTCCCCTGCCAGACGCGCGGTAATAAGCGAGCCGCTGCGTTGCGCAGCTTCGACCACCAACACGCCGAGCGAGAGCCCTGCGACAATTCGGTTACGACGGGGAAACTGGTGCACCACCGCTGCGGTATCCAGCGGCAACTCGCTGACCAGCGCCCCCTGCTCCCGGATCCGCATGGCCAGCCCCTTGTTGGCCGCCGGATAGACGCGATTGATGCCCGTTCCCATGACCGCAATGGTGGCCGGCGCCGCGCCGCTGGCCAACGCGCCCTCGTGAGCGGCCGCGTCAATTCCCTGGGCCAGGCCGCTAGCGATGGTCCAGCCGGCATCGGCCAGATGCCGTGCGAAAGCGAAGGCATTATCGGTGCCGCCCGCCGTGGCCGAACGCGCGCCCACCATGGCAAGCACCGGCCGGGACAGCGCCCGGGGATCGCCGTCCACGTAAAGCAGGGACGGCGGATCGGCGGTATCCAGCAATCGGGCCGGATACAGTTCATCGGCCAGCGTCACGATATGATGGCCGGGGCGGGCAAGCCAGTCGAAAGTGCGCTCGATCAGGGTATGGGTGACCGGGTCGACCGCTGCGGCCAGTTGCACGGCCTGTTTCTGGGGCACCACCTTCATCAGCGCCGCAACCGAGGCGCCAAAAATATCCTGAGGCAGCCCGAAGGCAACCAGCAGATGACGGGCAGTGACCGGGCCTATCCCGGGTTCCAGCGTGAGACGAATCCACGCGTACCGCTCTTCATCTGACATTGCCATAACCATCCGCTTGAATTTGTGAAAAAACACCCTATTATAGGAATATAGCCGCAAGAGAATGATGATTTTTCTGCGGCACCCCCAGGATTGCGATTCATCCTGCAATTTGACCTGCTGCGCCAGAGGCGCCCGGCGGGCCCAGAACCCCAAGCAGCATCGATTTCAATTATAATATTGGCCATGGCACTCTTACCTATTCTTCAATTTCCAGATCCCCGGCTGCACACGGTAGCAAAACCGGTAGCCCAGGTGGATGACCGCATTCGCCAGCTTGTCCGCGACATGGCTGAAACCATGTATGCTGCGCCCGGCGTGGGGCTGGCTGCAACCCAGGTCAACGTGCATGAACGCGTGGTGGTCATTGATGTCTCCGAAGAAGGCGACGACCTGCTGGCGCTCATCAACCCTGAAATTATCTGGAAAAGCGACGACAAACAGGTATATGAAGAAGGCTGCCTGTCGGTACCCGGAGTTTATGACAAGGTGGAGCGTTCGGCCAGCATTCGCGTACAGGCGCTCAATGAGCAGGGAGAAACCTTCGAATTTGACGCAGAAGGCCTGTTGGCCGTGTGCGTTCAGCACGAACTGGATCACCTGCTGGGCAAGGTATTTGTTGAATATCTTTCGCCCTTAAAGCAAAGTCGCATCAAGACCAGGCTGAAAAAACAAGCCAAGGAACAGGCCGAGGCCTGATTGAGCAAGGCGGCCGGATGCAGACCCGCAAAGGCCGCCGCTGCTCTCAGACCCGTCCGGATCGCAAGCGCGCCAATCGTCATCACCAACCAGCAATCGCCCAGCCGATCTCCAAATATAACCGTCCAGAATTTTTCACCGCGCTCGTGAACCTTCTCTACCGATCGGTGGTTACTCACTGTGCGTTAATCCCTTCTGCCCGCAGCATGGCCCGACCTCTCCCGCGCCAGGACCGCCAGCCAACATGAATACACCCTTTTTTGCCCTGTCGCCCAGTGCCATTTTTGAAGACGGATGCATTCGTCGAGACAGCGAGACGCGTCTGCTGGATCGGGTCGACCAACAGGGACAGCGCCTTGCGGTCATCCACCAAGCCAGCCGGGGGATCAGCGTACCGCGCAGTTATCAGCGCCACCCGCGCTTTGAAGCGGCCAGCAGACAATTGGCCGCAACGGGCCTGCCCGTAGATGTGCGTCTGTCCGGCGGGGGTGTGGTACCCCAGGCGGCCGGCGTAATCAATTTACACCTGGCCTACCCGGTGCAGGCCAATTATCCGCTGCAACAAGTTGAAGCACATTACCTTGGCCTGTGTGACCTGATTGCCCATACGCTGGATCGCTGCGGCATTCATGCGACGCCCCAGCCGGTGCAGGGATCATTCTGCGACGGCCGGTTCAATCTGGCCGTTGCCGGTAAAAAAATAGCTGGCACGGCCCAGTACTGGCGTCGCAACAGAACGGCAGCAACGCCCTCCTTTTCGCTGCTGTCGCATGCAGTGATTCTGGTCAATGCCAACAGTGCCGAACTGACCGACATGGCCAACCGTTTTGAAGCGGCGCTGCACAGTCCGGTACGCTATCGACCCGAAAAAACCACCTCGGTGATAGAGTTACTGGGCAGTCCCGCAAACGACTTTGAACAGACCCTGTTGCAGGCGCTGCAGAACCCGCCCTTCTGAGGCAGGTTCCATTTCGCTTTTTTATTCGTAAGAGCGACTATCTTCAATGACCTTCCCGTCATTGGCCAATTCGCCGACCCCGACAATGACAATGGCAGCACGCAGCTTGGTTTCCTCCCGGACCACATTACCCAGTTTTTCCTGCAGGCCTGCGACGGGCGCGCCGTCCACTTCCACAAACAGGGTCATGTCATCGCGCCCGGTCTCACCGGAAACGACGAGCCTGGCCTTGTTGACCTGCTCGAAGCGGGCAACGATCCTGGCCACTTGCTCCGGATGCACAAACATGCCCCGTACCTTGGTCGTCTGGTCGGCGCGCCCCATCCAGCCGCGAATCCGCTTGTTGGTGCGACCGCAGGCCGAATGTCCGGGCATGATCGCCGACAGGTCTCCAGTGCCAAAACGCAGTAGCGGATAATCGGGATTCAGGGTGGTCACGACAATCTCCCCTACCTCACCCTCGGGTACCGGCTCATTGGTGCCGGGCCGCACAATCTCCAGCACAATGTCCTCACCAATGATCAGCCCGTCCCGCGCTTCGGACTCATAGGCGATCAGACCCAGGTCGGCAGTGCCATAGGCCTGATAGCCGTGGATCCCGCGTTGTGCGAACCAGGTCTGCAACGACGGCGGAAATGCTTCCCCGGAGAACAGCGCACGTTTCAAAGACGGTAATGCGACCTGCATTTGGTCGGCCTTCTCCAGAATAAGTTTGAGAAAGCTGGGCGTGCCTGCATAGCCCTCGGGCTGCAGATCGTGAATGGTTGCCACTTGCATTTCAGTCTGGCCGACTCCTCCCGGAAATACCGTGCAGCCGATGGCCAGCCCGGCGGTTTCAAACATGGAACCGGCAGGGGTGAAATGGTACGAAAAGCAGTTGTACAACAGCGTGTTGGCTCGAAAACCTGCGGCATACAGCGCGCGGCCAAAACGCCAGTAGTCGGCCCGTTTGCTCTCGGGCTCATAAATGGGACCGGGTGAGGCAAATACGCGCGCAGCGTCGCCCCAGCCGATTGTCGAAAAGCCGCCGAAGACGCGTTGCACGACAGTGCCGGCACCAGGGCCCGCATGGGCGAGCTTTTCTCCGGCCTGCGTACGTTGCGCATGCTGTCGCTTGAGCAACTCGGATTTACGCAATACCGGTATGGTGGCCAGCGCCTGGCGACTGGTGATACGGTCCACCTGCACATCCTGCAACTGTGCGGCAATCGCTGGCGCACGCTCGCGTGCTGCCGCCAGCGCTGTGGGCAACGCGGCAAACAGATCGGCCTCGCGCTGCGCCTGATCGCGCACTTCCAGAGCATCGAAATACTCAGTCATTCTTTGCTCCTAAGCCAGCCAGCGCTTGCGGCGGCGATAAAATTTTGTATCGCGAAAGTTTTTGCGATCACCGCTTTCAATGCCCAGATAAAACTCTTTCACGTCATCGTTGCTGGCCAGCTCCTGGGCTGTGCCGTCCATCATCACCCGGCCGCTTTCCAGAATGTAGCCATAGTCGGCATAACGCAGCGCGATATTGGTGTTCTGCTCAGCCAGCAAAAAACTCACCCGTTCACGAGTATTGAGATCTCGCACGATTTCGAAAATTTCCTCGACAATCTGCGGCGCCAGCCCCATGGATGGCTCATCCAGCAGGATCATTTTAGGGTCGGCCATCAGGGCGCGCCCGATGGCCGCCATCTGCTGTTCACCACCCGAGGTGTAGCC
>JBOIGK010000565.1:0-3197 GCA_050742695.1 Advenella sp.
GCCCTGAATACTTGCCTGCACCTTCAGTTTGCTGTCCTTGATAATACGCACGATTTTCTTGGCCAGATCACCGGTTACGCCTTTCTTGATGGTATTGAACTGCTTGAGCTTGTCACCGGAAATTTTCTCTTCCTTGCCCTTTTCCAGGAACCGAAGGTCCACATTGCGCTTGGCCAGTTTATTGAGCAGCACTTCGCGCACCTGCGCTACCTTGAAATCATCATCGGCATAAATCACCAGTTCCAGCTCTTTTTGCTCGATGCGGGCATCGGACCCTTTGAAATCGAAACGGGTGGAAACTTCTTTGTTGGCCTGATCGACTGCGTTGCGCACCTCTGTCATCTCGGCTTCACTGACCACGTCAAAACTTGGCATCCATCTCTCCATCTATTGAAATTAAAGGATATTCTACGCGTCCTGTCACGGCGTTTCAATGAAACAGCACCGCAATGGCCAACGCAAATATTTATAAAAACCAGCAAATACTGACTGCAATATGACACTCAAACTTGGTAGACTAGGTCTGAGCATTGATAGATGTCAATTGATCTGACTCAGATTGACCGCTATCGGTCCCCACCATTGAATAAGGATACCCATCATGAGTGCACTTAATATACTCGAATCCCTGCTTGGCGCCGGCAAATCGGCAATGAATCAGGCCGGATCATCAGTAAAAACTGCCACATCCGGCGACAAATCACTGCTGTCCGACGGTGACAAAACAGCCCTGAGTGCAGGTGTACTGGGCATGCTGGTGGGGCACAAAGCCAACAGCAACCTGGCAACCTACGGCGGGTTGGCCGCGCTGGGCACCGTGGCATATCGTGCCTACCAGCGCTGGCAGGCAAACCAGTCTGACCGTCAGCCCGAGATGCAGGCATCTGCCCCAACCCCCGCAACTACTCAGCCACAGCCACCGACACCTATAAATCAATTGCCGGCAGCGCAGGCGGAAGTGCAAAGCAAAGCCATTCTGACAGCCATGATTGCCGCCGCCAAGGCCGATGGCCATATCGAAGAAAACGAGCAGACCATCCTGGATCAGTATTTCAGTAAAATGAGCACGCCGGAAGAACAGGCATGGCTCAAGGCCGAACTGGCCAAACCGGTAGATCCGGTTGCCATCGCCAGCCTGGCCACAGATCCACACCTGGCATCGCAAATGTATGCCATCAGCGTATCCATTATTGACAGTACGAATTTCATGGAAAAAGCGTATCTGGATGAACTGGCCAAGCAACTTGACCTGACGCCGGAACTCAAAACGGAACTGGAAACCCAGGTCGCCAAGGCTTAAGACGTTTTTGGTCGGGAAAGCCCAACTGGAATAGCACCAAATCCATCCCGACCAATCCAAATAAACCCCGGCCTGTCAATCAGCAGGCCATCCATGCAAAGACGGCCCGCCTATATAAATATTACTGGCGCGGCCGTTTTCCCTTTCACCTGCAGGCAAGGTCAGTCTGCACGAAACCGCAAGGGGCTCAACAGCTCTGGATTTACGCCCTGTACCAGTAAATCGTCCGGTACGGCCTCGTTCAAGGCCAGCGCGACGGCCAGACGAGAAACGCCATCTGAAGATTGAATGCCATAGCCGCCCTGTCCGGCCAGCCAGAAAAACCCTTCGTTGCCAGGATCCCACCCAACAACAAGATTGCCATCCGGCGCGAAACTGCGCAAGCCTGCCCAGACATGCGTAGGCCTGCGAATCTGCAGGGTAGTTGCCTGCTCAATGTAATAAATGCCGGTTGCGATATCCAGCTCTTCGGCCACGACATCCTGTGGCTCCACATCATCTGCATTTGCCGGCGAGCCCAGCAACTGACCAGCATCCGGTTTGAAGTAATAGGTCTCTTCAATATCACAGACCATGGGTAGCGACTCCAGGTTCAGCTCTTCGGGCGCAGTGAACGTAAATGCACTGCGCCGGCGGGGTTGGATCCCGACGGCCTGCACGCCACAAGCCTGTGCAAACACATCGGCCCAGGCGCCGGCGGCATTAACAACGTGACGTGCGCGAAACCGCCTGCCATCGGCACTTTCCAGGGTCCAGACCCCGTCCTGCCGTCGCCCCTGGCGAATGTCCACAGAGAAAACCAGCTCGGCGCCGTTGCGCTTCATACCCTTCAGATATCCCTGGTGCAAAGCGTCAACATCGATATCTTCTGCGTCTCGTTCATAAATGCCGCCATATAGATCGTCCGGCTTCATACATGGCACACGTTCAAGGACCTGGGCCGCGGTCAGCCATTCGACATTCGGAGCCCGGGCAAGCAGCTCACGATAGGTGCTGTCAAGAATTTCTTTTTGCGCGTGGGTTGCTACATAGATGCAACCCCTGGGATGCAGCACCGGATGCTCGGAGAAACCACTGGACTGGGCTTTCTCGAAAAATGACCGACATGCGCGGGTCAGTGCCTGCAGTTGCGGCGGTCCGTAGGTTTCAATGAACATGGCGGCAGAGCGCCCCGTTGAATGGTAACCTGCATGCGCCTCGCGCTCCAGCACCAGAATCGTGCCCGGTCGCTGCGACAGCTGATATGCAAAAGAGGCGCCGGCAATCCCGGACCCGATAACAATATAGTCAAACACTGCTGCATCGCTCAAAATTTTCCTCCGCTTCGTTGGCCGATGGCTGCTATTTTGTCGGCAGCGTATCGTTACCGTGCCATGTCTGGCGGGGTAACGCCAGACCGGACACTTCCTGAGATATTATGAATGAGATTGACTATAAAAGCACGCTCATCCCACGGATCGCACGGGGATTTACAGCCAGCCGGTCTTGCGAAACTGGCGAAACAGCAGGCCACAAATCAGGAACATCAACAGCATGACCAACGGATAGCCATAGGTCCAGTTCAATTCCGGCATATTGGTAAAGTTCATGCCATAGATCCCGGCAATGGCAGTGGGCACGGCCAGTATCGCCGCCCAGGAAGCCAGTTTTTTGGTAATGTCGGTCTGGTGCGCCTGGGCAATCATCTGGCTGGCTTCAAAGGCTAAGGCCAGCGATTCGCGCAAGGCGTTCATCTGGTCATCAATCCGCGCCACCCGGTCGGCAACAATACGATAATAACCCTGTGAGTCCTGCTCCACAAAGGTCAGGTTGACCACCGACATTCGCGTGCAGATTTCAATGACAGGTGCAATAGACGTGTGCACACGCAATAAATCACGCCGCATCTTGTAGAGCT
>JBOIGK010000566.1:0-3454 GCA_050742695.1 Advenella sp.
GCACAAAGCAGGGCGGCGACCCTCGCTCCTTACGCAAGGCCGATTTCTGTAATACGCTTTATTGTGTGGACTGCGCTGGCTCTGGGCAAGAGTGGCAAGGTTTGCCGCAGCCTGGTTGTGGGAACAACGCACTGACATTTCTGATCAAACCCGCACGCGCAACCGTAAGCAAAAATACAGACTATCGTTGCTGTGCTGATAGGCAGCATGGACGGTAAAAGAGCCCGACCGAAGCCGGGCTCTGCCTGATAAGGTGGATACGATGAGCAGAATCGTATTACAACTTATCCTGATCGGTATAGTACTGGTGCTGCTGGTGTACAGCACGCCAGCTTCCTGACCAGGGACCGGCGGGGTAGAGCCCGCGGGGTTCAGGTTTTAATTTACTCAACAGCTCTTTTTTTGTCAATATCGTAATTTCCGATGTACCTACTTGCAAGCATCGCAGTATCGACATACCCACTTGGTCCGATCCTAGCGGAAAATCACCGTGCGGTGGTTATTGAGCAGAATGCGATGTTCAACGTGATATTTGACGGCACGCGACAATACCAGCGATTCAATATCGCTGCCGACCCGGGTTAGCTCATTGGCAGACATGGTGTGGTCTACCTGCTCGATGTCCTGGGCAATGATAGGACCTTCGTCCAGATCTGCTGTTACATAATGTGCGGTGGCGCCAATAATTTTTACGCCGCGCGTATGGGCCTGGTGATATGGCCTGGCGCCTTTGAAGCTGGGCAGAAAACTGTGGTGGATATTGATTGCACGGCCTTCCAGCGCGCGACAGAAAGAATCCGACAGGATCTGCATATAGCGGGCCAGTACGACAACATCAGCCTTGTGGTTTTCCACCAGTGCCAGTACCTGTTTTTCCTGTTCGGCTTTGGTGTCCGGCGTCACGGGCAGGTAATGGAAGGGAATGCCGTAGCCGGTGGCCAGTCTTTCATAGTCGCGATGATTCGAGACGACGGCAACAATTTCAATCGGCAAAGAACCGCTATTGGCACGAAATAGCAGGTCATTCAAACAATGCCCCTGCTTGCTGACCATGATCAGCACGCGTGCCTTTCTTCTGGCGTCATGCAGCTTCCAGGTCATATTGAATTTTTCACCCAGAGGAATAAATTTCAGGCGGATGTCGTCATGGTCGACCGCGCTGTCTACGCTGAAATGTACGCGCAGGAAAAAACGCTGGGTTTCTTCGTCCCCGTACTGCTGTGAATCAATAATGTTGCCTTCCATTTCAAGGAGCAGGCCGGAAATGGCATGCACAATGCCGGTGCGGTCGGGGCAGGAAACAGTCAGAATGTAATCGTTTTGCATATTCGTTCGCGCGTCGGTAGCGGGTTAGGGGTCAGCGGGAGGTCAGGGCCTGGGCCGCAGTCGTAGCAATGGCCAGGGCCGCTGTCAGGCCGGGAGATTCAATGCCGAACAGATTGACCAGGCCGGGTATGCCATGATCGCCGGGGCCGGAAATAACAAAGTCGCCCGCCGCAGATGAGGCCGGTACGATTTTGGGGCGAATGCCGGCATAACCCGGTTCCAGGGCATTGTCGGGCAGGCCTGGCCACCAGCTGCGAATGGCCTGGTCAAAAGCGGCGGCATGATCAGGGTTGACCAGATAGTTTTCGTTCTCGATCCACTCGGTATCGGGTCCGAATTTTGCCTGACCGCCTATGTCCAGGGTCAGATGCACGCCAAGGCCTGCACTGTTGGGCATTGGATAGATCAAGTGAGAAAACGGTGCGCGGCGATTCAGCGTGAAATAGCTGCCCTTGCAGTAATACTCGCCCGGAATATGTACCGGGTCAAGTCCGGCGATGTTGCGCGCCAGCGTGGGAGCATGCAAGCCAGATGCATTAATGAGTGTGCGGCAGCGTAAAGTCATGGCTTCATCCCCGCCGAAATGGCAGGTGAAGGCGCCGTCGGCGTCGATACTTGCATGCAGCATGGGCGTACGTACAATGACCTGGGCCCCGGCGTTTTCTGCGTCGCCCTGCAGAGCCAGCATATAGGCGTGGCTGTCGATAATGCCAGTTGACGGAGACAGCACGGCGGCGGCGCAGTCAAGTTCGGGCTCCAGCTTGTGTGTTTGCTCGGCAGTAAGCCACTGCAGGTCATCTACGCCATTGGCCTTGCCCTGGGCGGCGATTTTTTCCAGATACGGTATCTGGCTGTCGGCGGTGGCGACCAGCAGTTTGCCCATGCGTTTGTACGGAATATGGCGTGCATCACAATAGGCATAAAGTTGTTTTTTGCCTTCCACACAAAGGCGGGCCTTCAGGCTGCCTTCGGGATAATATAAGCCGGCATGAATCACTTCGGAGTTGCGTGAGCTGGTGCCCATGCCGATAGCTTCCTCCGCTTCAAGCACCAGAACTTCAGTTCCCGAACAGGCCAGTTCTCGGGCTATGGCAAGCCCGACGACACCGGCGCCGATGACGATGCATTCAATATCAATACTCATTATGTTTCTGTTAACGTAGGGGTCAGGTCAAAGCTGCCCGCATGATATACCAGGGGCAGCGAATCAGTATGGTGGCAGCGTTCTACCTCGCCGATCAGGATCATATGATCCCCTTCGTGGTAGTGATTGCGGTTGTAGCATTCGAACCAGGCCGAGCAATAGCGGTCATCCAGCTTGGGGATCTGTTCATCCGTAGCGCCCGGCGTCCAGAGTATGTCGCGGAAGCGTTCTTGAGGACTGCCGGCGGAAAACTGGCGGGCCAGCGTCAGTTGCTCGGCGTTCAGTATGTGAATGTTGTAGCGCGTGATCTGTTCAAACGCTTCCCGATTGGAAGAGGATTTGATCAGGCTCCAGAGTACCAGCGGGGGGTTCAGCGAGACTGAATTGAACGAGCTGACGGTCAATCCGATAGGATGGCCGGTTTGCGGATGTGTGGTCGTCACTATGGTGACGCCGGTCGCAAAGCGGCCCAGCGCAGACTTGAAATTCCGTGAGTCAAAATCTGGAGCCTGTGCGCTCATTGTGTTGATACCTTATTTCTTGACTTGGTGGTCATGTCAGGGAGACAGGCGAACCATGGACCAGCGTGCGTCTTCGCCACGCGTATAACGAAGCCGGTCATGCAGCCGCGACGGGCGACCTTGCCAGAACTCGATCATGTCCGGAATCACGACATAGCCACCCCAGTGCGGCGGTTTCGGGACGGTGTCGCCAAATTTTTCCCTGAAATCCTCTGCACGTTCTTCCAGTTCTTCGCGGGTAATCACCTGGCTTTGCTTGGATGCCCAGGCGCCGATTCGGGAGCCCAGCGGACGGCTGACGAAGTAGTCGGTCGACTCCGCTTCGGGCAGTTGCCGCGCGATACCGTTGATATGAACCTGGCGTTCCAGTCCCAGCCAGACGAACAACAGGCTGACCGCAGCATTGCCGGCAATATCGTGGCCCTTGCCCGATTCGTAGTTGGTGAAAAAGGTGAAGCCTTCG
>JBOIGK010000567.1:0-4161 GCA_050742695.1 Advenella sp.
AACTGGGGCGCTGACATACCGGCTGTTCTGTCAGCTTCTCGGGTCATCATGCTGCTGCAACCTGCAATAGTCAGGCAGCCCAGCGCAATGAGAGAAGTTCGAAGCAAACGTTTATGCATAATTTGGAAGTGACTGTTAGTTAAAGTTCAAAAAGCAATCTGATAATAGCATTGCCGCGTTATTATAAGAACATTATATGATTTTACAGTGTTTTCTATCGATGTCAGACCCAACTTTGCAGGATGCCGACGAAATTCCCGACAATGAGCAACGGCAATTCCGTCTTCCCATGACCATGATCGGCGAACGCCTGGACAAGGTTCTGGCTACGCTCATACCCGAACATTCCCGCAGCAGGCTGCAGGGATGGATAGAAGAAGGGCATGTGCTGGTCAATGGCGTACCCGGTAAAATCCGCCAGAACGTCGGTGCAGACGATCTGCTGCTGGTAACAATGCAGCAGGCGCCCGAGCAGACGGCGTTTACACCGGAGCCGGTAGATTTTACGGTTGTGGCCGATTCTGCAGACTGGATTGTGGTCAATAAACCCGCCGGCCTGGTCACTCATCCCGGTGCAGGCAATTGGTCGGGCACGCTGTTAAACGGCCTGCTCTACAGGTATCCCGAACTGGCCCATGTGCCGCGGGCGGGCATTGTGCACCGCCTGGACAAAGATACTGATGGCTTGCTGGTGGTGGCGCGCAATGAAGCGGCCCAGACGCATTTTGTCAGACAATTGCAGGCACGCACCATGGGACGGGAATATGAAGCCCTGGTGATGGGACATAGTCCTGTCAGTGGCAGCGTCACCCTGCCTATCGGTCGTGATCGTCATGTCCCGGTGCGAATGTCCACCGTGACGCCGATTGCTGCCAAAGAAGCCATTACCCATTATGAGCGCATAGCTTTTGGCTATATCGACGAGGCGCCCGTCAGTCATGTGAAGTGCAAGCTGGAAACAGGCCGAACCCATCAGATCCGGGTTCATATGCATGCGCTGGGGCATCCCCTGCTGGGCGATACCTTGTACAACGGCAAACCGCTAGGTCTGGCACAGCGCCAGATGCTGCATGCACGGCGCCTCACTTTTATGGATCCGGCCTCGGATCAGCCCCAGTCATTTGACGCGGCCCGCCCTGAAGATATGGAACAGGTGATGGCAGCAATCGAATGGACATCGAAATGAAGCCGTTACACGTAACCGGGCAGCGCTGGCCAGGCGTGCACTATTTCACCACCACGCGCCATGGCGGCGTGAGCCAGGCTCCCTACGATAGTAATAATTTGGGGCTACACGTCAAGGATGATCCGCAAGCGGTACGGGAAAACCGGGAGCGGCTGCGTGCTTTTTTACCGGGTGATCCGGTCTGGCTTGACCAGGTGCACGGTACCCGCGTACTAAATGCGGATGTGACAGGGACTGACGCCACGGGACCGTTTGACGCCAGCATGACTACGACGCCAGGTCGGGTGCTGGCCATTCTGACCGCCGATTGCCTACCAGTGGTGTTTGCCTCGGACAACGGGGTGGCGGCGGCCCATGCAGGCTGGCGCGGCCTGGCGGCAGGGGTGCTGGAGAATACTGTCAAAAAATTGCATACTGCCTGCGGTAAACTGCCTGATTACGCTTGGATCGGCCCTGCCATTTCCTATCGGGTATTCGAAATTGGTCCGCAAGTGCGCGAGGCGTTCCTGGATGTTGATCCCACGGTAGCGTCCTGCTTCATGCCGCACCCGGAAAATGCCGGCAAGTGGCTGGCTGATCTTTCAGGCATTGCGGCCCATCGGCTGTCCGTGATGGGTATCAGGCATGTTGAACAAAGTGGCCTGTGCACGTATCTGCAGGATGACCTTTTTTACTCCTACCGGCGCAGCCAGGCCAGCGGCAGATTAGCCACGGTCATCTGGATCGAGCCTTGATTGTTCCCGGTTGCTGGTGACAAGGCAGACCCTGCTCTGATGGGCGCTCAGGGTTTCCCTTAGTGGGGTAGATACCGTCTGACGTGCTGTTTGTTTTTATATAGAATGATTTGTACACGGTGAGCATGCCACGAATGAAAATCAGACCACAGCCGGAGAGAACGAGTGACCAACGAGACTGATCAAGCATCGGCAGCCCAGGCAGATCCGGCGCAGCATGCAGCCTTCCCGGCGCGGTTGCAGGCCGAATTTTTCGCCAAATGGCAGCAGATTTCAGTCGCCGGACAGCAGGGCACGTTGCCGCCGCTGACCGACAGAAGGTTCAGCAGTCCGGCCTGGCAGCAAAGCCCTCAGCATTTGTTAATGGCCCACCTCTATCTGCTGTCGGCCAGTATCATGCAGAAAATGGTCGATCAGGCAGCAGTGCCCGATAGTGTCCGGGAACGGCTGCGGTTCTCGGTTGAACAGTGGAACGACGCCATGTCGCCCGCGAACTATTTTCTGACCAATCCCGACGTGCTCAAAACCTTCGCTGATACCAATGGTGAATCGCTGCAGAAAGGGTTTCTGAACCTGCTGGGCGATCTACGCAAGGGTCAGATTTCCCAGACAGACGATTCGACATTCGAAGTGGGAAGCAATCTGGCCACAACGCCCGGTTCCGTGGTATTTGAAAACCCCTGGTTCCAGTTGCTGCAGTATGCGCCGCAAACGCCAACTGTGTACCGACGGCCCTTGCTGATGGTCCCGCCGTGCATCAACAAATATTACATTCTGGATTTGCAGTCGGGCAATTCCCTGGTGGAGTATGCAGTCAGCCAGGGCTTTACCGTGTTCATGGTTTCCTGGCGCAACCCGACCGTGGCAGATACCGATGGCATACAAAAATCAACGTGGGACGACTATATCGAAAAGGGCGTGCTGACCGCGATCGATACGGTCAGTCAGATTACCGGCCAGCCGCAAATCAATGCCCTGGGGTTTTGCGTAGGCGGCACCATGCTTTCCAGTGCGCTGGCAGTGGCGCGGGTACGCGGCGAGAACCCGGTGGCCAGTGTGACGCTGCTGACCACGCTGCTTGATTTTGAAGACACCGGCGTACTAGACGTGTTCGTCGATGAGGCGCACGTGGCCTATCGGGAACAACTGCTGGGGCAGGGAGGAATGATGACGGCCAAAGAGCTGGCCACCACCTTTTCGTTTCTGCGGCCCAATGAACTGGTCTGGAACTATGTTGTCAGCAATTATCTGAAAGGCAACGCGCCGCCCGCATTCGACCTGTTGTACTGGAATTCAGACGGGACCAATCTGCCGGGCCCGTTCTTCACGTGGTACTTTCGGAATATGTACCTGGAAAACAGATTGTGCCGTTCGGGCGCACTGAAGATATGTGCTGAAGCGGTCGATCTTGCCGATCTGGACATGCCGGCATACGTTTATGGCTCAAAAGAAGACCACATCGTTCCCTGGCATGCCTCATTCGCCTCGGCGCGTCTGCTCTCGGGCGATGTCCGGTACGTCCTGGGGGCTTCCGGGCACATTGCGGGTGTGATCAATTCGCCGGCAAAGAATAAACGCAACTACTGGTCCAGTGATACCATGCAGGTGCAGCAGGCCGATGCCCGGCAATGGCTGGAAAATGCGCAATCGGTGCCGGGCAGCTGGTGGCCCGACTGGGCTGGCTGGCTTGCAGGGCACAGCGGGCGCAAGCTAAAGGCCAAAGCAACGCAGGGGAATACCGCGTACCCGCCGCTGGCGCCGGCACCGGGGCAATACGTAAAAGTCAAAGCCTGATCAGGTCAATGCATTATTTTATTACCGTGAAAGTAGCCTAAGGAGTTCAAAATGACACAAAAAATAGCATATGTTACGGGCGGGATGGGAGGTATCGGGACCTCCATATGCCAGCGCCTGCACAAAGATGGATTCACGGTTATCGCCGGCTGCGGTCCGCAACGCAATGCCCAGCAGTGGATTGACGAACAGGCGGCACAGGGATACACATTCTATGCGTCGGCAGGGAATGTGTCAGACTGGGATTCTACTGTTACTGCGTTTGAAAAGGTCAGGGCTGAACACGGTCCCGTGGACGTTCTGGTAAACAATGCCGGCATTACGCGTGATGGGGTTTTTCGTAAAATGTCCATTGATGACTGGCGTGCGGTCATGGACACCAATCTGAACAGTCTGTTCAATGTGACCAAACAGGTGATTGAACATATGTATGAAAAGCGTTGGGGG
>JBOIGK010000568.1:0-1839 GCA_050742695.1 Advenella sp.
CAGGAAACATCGCAGTCTTAAGGAGTCCCACCATGTTCAATAAAATTCTTCTTCCTATCGACGGTTCGGACATTTCTGCACGGGCAGCCAATTCAGGCATTTGCTTTGCACGGCAGAACAGTGCCGAAGTGATCGCCATCAACGTGACGCAGCCGTTTTCCACATTGATCGGCTTTGACGGCATGGCTGCATCCTACGCCATTTCCGACGGCGACTATGAAGAGGCTGCGCGCAAGGAAGCCGAGTCCTATCTGAAACCGGTGCTGGATCGCGCCCAGACTGCAAATGTGAAGGCAACGTCACTCATCATTTCCAACTACAGCGTTGCTGACGGTATTGTCGAAGCAGCCAAGGAAAATAGCTGCGATCTTATTTACATCGCCAGCCACGGTCGCAGCGGGCTGTCCCGGTTGCTGTTGGGTAGCGTGACAACCAAAGTGCTGTCACTGGCCCATACATCGGTGCTGGTGTATCGTTTGAAAGACCAAAGCAACAGTTAGTTCCTGTTTTTGGTATTGCGATTCGCCGGCAGGTATGCCTGCGGCGGATTCGCAAGTGGGCGCAGCACAGGTACGGTTGATCAGGTGGCCGACAGCCTATGCCACCTGCAATATAAACCGCGTCATGGATGCGCCTGGCTGGGTCGAGGATTCGGCCCGAATGGTCCAGTGTTCAAGTTCACAAATGTGCTGCACAATGGCAAGACCCAGTCCGCGCCGCTTGGGTGGGGCCGCGATGGCGCTGCTGTCCTCGGCCATTTGCGTGTCGCGCGTGTGTCCACTGTAATAACGTTCAAAAATTCTGGGCAAATCGGCCTGGGCAATGCCCTTGCCGTTGTCTTCGAAGTACAGGCGCGTGCCCGATAAATAGACGGTCAGGGTCGTCGCCGCAGCATGCTCCAGGGTGTTGCGAATCAGGTTGCGCATGATCATCTGCATCGCGTAGCGATTAACGGTCAGAACCTCGCCCGGCAGCAATTGGTTGATCAGTTGCAATTTTATATTGTCATCATCAGCGGTACTGGTGCTCCAGGCATTTTCAAGGCAGTCGTGCAGATTGACGGGTTCGGGGTTCTGCCGTGCCTGCGTTTTCAGATGGACCGTACTCTCCAGTGTATCGGTGATCAGATCGACATTGTTGATCGTGCGCTTGAGCCTCATGCGGGTTTCGTCAAGCAGCAGGGTATCTTCCAACGCAAGTTCGGCATCGGTGCGGATCGTGGTCAGCGGTGTGCGGATTTCATGATTCAGGTTCGCAGAAAATTCCTTTTCCTGCGCAATGGATTTTTCAACCTGGCTCTGCATCCGGTTGAAGGCTTCGATCAGGCGTCCCACTTCGTCATTTCGACTGGGCGACAGATTCGATGCACCCGGTGCCCAGGTTGACAGGGTCTGGGTCAGGCTTTGCACCGGGTCGGTAATGCGTCTGGACACGCCCCGCGCCAGGAAATACGATAACCCGATGCACAGCATGCCGGCCATGATCACAATGAGGGTAAAGTCATGCACACGTTGCTCATTGAGTGTCGCGTCGTAGAGCAGGACTGTCTTGCCCTGGTCACGGGAAAATACCAGTACATGCCAGGTATCGTCACCTGGCTGCATGAAGTATGCGCCGTCGTTCAGATTGCGCAACAGGGACGGCAGCAGGTTTTCGTCAGCAGCACTGGCAATATCCCAGCGCCTGATGGGCTGGTTCTGGCTTTCCTGTACGCCGTTGTCGGGCCGGTTGGCCAGATGGGCGTCCAGTGCAACAATCCGGTCTTTTTCGGCCAGCAAGGTCGAATCCACCAGATTGTCTTCCATGCTGTCAAATGCCCAGAGCGAGAGCACGCACAGC
>JBOIGK010000569.1:0-4837 GCA_050742695.1 Advenella sp.
GCACCAGTCCGATCAGTACCCCGGAGAAAAGCCCGATATAAGCCCGCTGCGCGGACGCCCAGAAATGATCAGCCAGCGAACCGTCGGCCAGCAGACGCAGGCCGGTGAGTACTGCGGTGCTTGGCGCGGCCAGTTGCCTCGGACTCAATAGACCCGATTGCGAGGCAAGCTCCCATACCAGCAATAGGACGAGAGGGCCGCTTAGCAGCCCCCAGGCGCCCAGTTTGCGTGGCAGCAGGGATCGCGAGCCGGTTACAGACGACCTGTCGTTGGTGGGGCTGTCGGAATTGGTCCACCGGGCGCCAGGTCTTTGCTTGTCAGCAGTGTGTGCAAATGGTGTGCTCATGTCGGCAACCTCAATTTTTTTCTGTGCTGAGACCGGACACGGCACCGCGAATGATGTCATCGAAGCGTAAGTCAAATTCCTCGCGGGCATCGAGTTTGCGGGGCAGATCGCCAGCTTCATATATCAGATCGATCAGGTGCTGCTGTGGGGCTACGGAGTCGGACAGCAGCGGATAGTTAGTCTTGCCCTCGGCCTTGACGATTGCCAGCCCATCGGCCTGCGTCAGATTCTGGTTTTTCACGTAATAGGCCTGCACCCACTGCTCCGGATGCTTGACGGACCAGTCATTGGCCTTGATCCAGCTTGCCACAAACTGCCGGATCGCCGCATAGCGGGCCGGGTCATTAAGCGCTGCCTCGCTGGCATACAGATAGGATGTGTTACTGGGCAGACCCGCGTGGGCTGACTCGGGCAGGGCGCTGGCCTTTTCAGCTGCATAATCGCGCAGGTAGCGGCTGAAATGTGGCTCGTTAATTGCTGCCACATCAACTTGTCCTGCACGGATGGCCGCCGGGAAATCGCCTGCACGTAACGGAACCAGCGTTACGTCTTTTTTTGTCAATCCTGCCAGCTTAAGGGCTGACAACACAAATGGCTGACGTCCTGTGCCTTCGGCATACGCGATCTTGCGGCCTTTGAGGTCCTTCAGACTATTGAGCACCAATCCAGGCCGTACTGCCAACTGATAGTCCGGTCCCGAATTGGTCCGTACTGCGATGATCGGCAGTTTTTCACCGGCTGCATGCGCCTGTATCGGCGGCGTGTTGCCCACAACAGCCAGGTCGAGTGCACCGGCCCGAAACGCTTCCAGGATCGCCGGCCCCCCCAGGAAATTGGCATAGTTGACTTCGGACGATAATTTGGCCTGTTCACCCGATGCCTTGAGTAACGTTTGGAGCGCTTCATTCTGATCGGCAATCACCAGTTTCGTATTGGCCGGTACCACTGTGCCGGCGTACGAGATCGTGGCAGTCAGGACGGCAAGGAGCATCGCAGAGCGCAGAATGTGCTTATACATGTATTGAATGATGTCTTGTTTTCTTGACGAGAACACGTATGTGCGACAGGTGATGCCCGCTTCCACTTATCACAACTGTGATTGGCAAACGGGCGCTGCACTGTTCTCGGCTGATTAAATAAAGGAGCGAACGTGACGTTTATTAAAACATTGTGCTTCTTTAGATCAAACAATATTTAATGCATTTGTTTATGCCAGAACAAGTCAAGGGTCCGGGATTGTCACCGTAGCGCAGACCTGATGACGGCATAAAGTGTTACGGCAGGCGTGCAGCAAGCGTTTCATTGGCGGAAAGTTTGAAACCCGACATTGGCGCAATTTGCTCACCCCTCTTATTGGCCAGTCTCACGTAGCCTCACGGAACCGCGGTATCGGCCACGGTTTGGTACCGTGAGCGCTTTTGGGCGCGCCGCAGCCCAACCCCAATGCAAAAGAGCGTTGCCAGGGTAAGTGGAAAAGGACTTTTCGAATTTTGACGAGTAAGGAGCCAGGGTTAGTGCGCTGGAGCATGCGCTGATCGCATGAACGTTTTAAAGCCAAGAAAAACATAGTAGCTAAGCACTGGTTTACTAACCACGCCAGGCTGGTTGCCCGTTATCGTCGATTGTCCAATGTGCCTGGCCTGGTACTATACACACACCACCAATCCATCTCTCCGAAGAGGCATAATCAGACCAATAGGCTTGACCACCTATCACTTTATTTCCTAACGGCGTCAGGTGTAAGAGACGACGTGGCCATTCAAGTTGCGTTTCTGACTCGATCAGAAGTGGATTTTTCGTATTAATGAGGGGCCTTAGTAGCGCTTCATACATGGTGTCGCCTAAGAACGGCAGGGGTTCGCGTTTGGCCATCAATTCGGCAAAAACGCTGCCAAAGGACGTTTGTCCTGCTTCCGCGACATACGCTAACGAGAGTTGCTCCGTCAACGAGAGACCATTGTGTATATTCGGCAGCTCCTGTAACTGTCTTCTCATGGCTGGAGCCAGAAGAGGCAGACAAGCATGTGACTGATGAGCAAGCTGGGCAAGTTTCACTGGCGAATCTGAGCAATATGCCTGCCAGGCCCGGCGAGCCAAAATTATTGCATCTTCGCCAACCTTTCTTCGTTGGGGCCATAACCAAGCGAGCACATCAGGCGATAGTTGGCCGATACCAATGAACCGGCTAACGCCAGGCATTTGATCGATTTCAATCAGTTCTAGCTTGTGTGGCACCTTTTTGAGGCTGGCTAAG
Organism: Advenella sp.; assembly: GCA_050742695.1. Taxonomy (GTDB): domain Bacteria; phylum Pseudomonadota; class Gammaproteobacteria; order Burkholderiales; family Burkholderiaceae_B; genus Advenella. The sequence goes on from JBOIGK010000569.1 coordinate 2,601, forward strand.
ACATGGATCAGAAAAAGCTGATCATAGGCATCTGCCTCGCACCATAGAACGGCCTGAGCAGCGTCACCAATTTGCTTCAGATCAGCATACTCTTGCGCCATTCGATGCGTCACTTCAGAAACTTGTAATTGAAAAGCCTGAGCAATGAACTGACTTCTGGTTCGTACGTAATCTGAATCCACTAAAGCAACGACGGGCCCCATGCATAATGGATCTGCCAGCATCCGAAAAGTGCCCTTAAACCCGGCAAGCCGAAGCGTATGTTCAATATCGTTGCCGCAGCGCCAATGCACAGTATTGGCTTCGTCATCGGCGACAAAATTCGGGTGTCGGGCCGCAAATTCGATAGAGTCCACATGTTTTTTCAGCTTCGGCCAGCTATCGAATCCTAGCTCCAGTGCGATTAATCGTTGTGCACTCGCAAGCGTGATTTGCGTGTTTGGGTTCAGTTTGTGCAAAAGATCAAGCTTTTGCGCCTCGGTGCCCGCTTTTAGACCATGCAAAAGCGCCTTGGCACGCTTACGTTGATACTCAAGATTGATCTGTCCGTTGTTGGACCAGAGTTTAGACATACGATCTCCATAAAGAACCTTTATCCGCATTCAGGCTGGGGAGTCGTAAAAATGAATTTTGCTGCTGATCTTGGGCTTAACCCTTTCCGCGGATGGTGGCACAGAGTATGCCAAAGCCGATTTTATCGTCACTGCAGCGGCAAAGCAACTCAAGTGCTGTCATGGATCAGAAAGAGTTTACATTCTCATCTCATTCAAGGCGAAGTAGTTAATAACTATATCTACTCACCACCTCTATTCTAGAGCCGTTATCTGCTGCGGTTGCCCAATGCATTTAGCTCAACTCAACGGATTTGAAGTGCTAATGGCCATCTATGCAGACCCCTGATTCTCGTGGCCACATCAGACCCTTTATTGAACGCCAACCGCACTTGACCGGGTCTGCTTAAGGAATTCGGTTAGCGTACGCTCAAATTGGTCAGGCTGATCGAGCATAATAAAATGAAAGCTACCATCAATGCGTTGGAATATAGCCTTAGAAGCTGAGCGGTAAGCGTCCTGGTACATGCTGTCCACAGCAGCAGGTGGTATGCCATAGGCAGCATCATACGCATAGATAACCTTTACAGGAGCGCGGATGTGCTCAAGCTCCGGCCTAAGATCCGTTGTCATTAACTCGTAGGTTGCATTCGCAACCGTTTTGCGGTCAGACTGCATCCCTGATCTGACAATCGCAGGCCGTTCCGCCTCGGTTTTGACAAGGTTGGAGATCGCCTGGGTTTGTGCCGCAAGTGTTTGATCTGAAGAAGCCGCTATCATTGCATTTCTGATCATTCCCGCACGAGGCTTCACTATCTCGGGAGTAGCCCGGGGATCAAACAGCAAGCTATAAAAGGGCAGCGCATCGACGATAGTGAGTGAACCTACCAGCTCTGGATAGCGAGCGCCAAGCATGAGTGCAATTTCACCGCCCAAAGAGTGTCCGATGATCGCCGGTGTCAGAATATGCTCATCGCGGATATAATTTGCAATGGCTTGCGCTGCCGGTTTGGCCACATCGTTTTCCGTATTGGTCACAGGAGCGGATTCGGCAAAACCGGAAATCTGAACTAAGTGCAGCTTGTAATTTTTTCGCAGATTAACAGCCTGCTTGCTCCAGACTTCTCGCGACGAAGCAAGTCCTGGAATTAAAATAAGATCGGGCCCTTCGCCTTCGGTCGTGATGGAAATCCGCTCGTTCCAGGGCGCCGTGTTTGTGCCCGAGGACGTATTGGCAAACGAAGTGGATATAAAGGACAGCATGAAGCCGACGAGCGTTGGGAGGTGACAAATACGCATAAAGGTGTATTTTGAAGCACTAATGAGTGGAGGCCGATCAATTATAAGTGAACTACACCAAGACCATCGCCCATATTTTTCATCAATGGCAGCGCAAGGCCAATGGCGCCCGGGCGTAGCGAATATTTTTGCACTCCATTCAGAGTCCTGCATTTCAAGACGAAGTCGTTAATAATAATTATTAACTACAGTGTTTATTTAGTTATAGCACTTAAAAAAAATATTTACACCTCTCATTCATGCTGATTAGCATCGCTAAAACTCTACATCCTGCCTACAGAACGGTAAATCGGCTAACTCGAAGGGTGCAGTAGTAAGTGGCTAAGCTGCAATCTGCTCCTGTCGGTCCGTCATTCCCCGTGAGCTACAGTCACCGCATTTAAACGT
>JBOIGK010000570.1:0-4719 GCA_050742695.1 Advenella sp.
CAGTTTCCGATGACCAGACGCCGACGCACACTCATATTTTCCTCGGTAAAAAGGGATTTTAACAAAACCAGAGATTATAACCTTTTCATTTCTAAAAGGAAACTTAAAACGTCAGGACGATTTTCCCAATGTTCTCGCCTTTTTCCATCATGGCATGAGCATCACTGGCCTGCGCCAGGGCAAATGTGGCATGAATGACAGGCCTGATTTTGCCCGCAGCCAGCAATGGCCATACCTTTTGCTGCAGCGCCTGGGCGATTTGTGTTTTGAACGCGACACTACGCGGACGCAGGGTAGAGCCGGTAATGGTCAGGCGTCGTCGCATCACCTGCGCCGTATCGATGGTTGCCTTGCTTCCGCCCAACTGGGCAATAATCACGATCCGCCCGTCATCGGCCAGGCACTGGATATTGCGATTGATGTATTCGCCAGAAACCATATCCAGCACTACATCCACACCCTTGCCATCGGTCAGCTTTTTGATTTCCTCAACAAAGTCCTGGGTCTTGTAATTGATCGCCTTGCTGGCCCCCAACGCCTCGACGGCAGCCGCGCGCTCATCGCTTCCTACCGTTACAAAAACCTTGTGCCCGAGTGCCCGGGCAATTTGAATGGCCGTGGTTCCGATACCACTGGCACCGCCATGAACCAGCAATGTCTCGTCGCCGGATAACGCACCACGGTCGAACACATTGGTCCAGACGGTAAAGAATGTCTCTGGCAGCGCTGCCGCTTCCACATCACTGAAACCTTCAGGAATAGGCAGGCAATTGCCTGCAGGTGCGACACAGTACTCAGCGTATCCGCCTCCAGGTGTCAATGCACACACTCGGTCGCCGATTTTCAGGGAAGTGCCCGTGAGGTCGCCTTCGACGATTTCACCAGCAACTTCCAGACCCGGCAGATCCGAAGCCCCGGGCGGCGGCGGGTAGGCGCCTTTGCGCTGAAATACGTCGGGTCGGTTGATCCCGGCAGCCGTCACGCGAATCAAGACATCGCCCTGCTTTAATACGGGCTTTTCGCGCTCCACCAGCTTTAATACTTCGGGGCCGCCCGGGGTGGAAATTTCAACTGCCTTCATCTGCCTTCTCCTGCAAAAATAATGGAGGTCATGTGCACGCATGCCATGCCTGACTGTCAATCATGAGATTTTAACGTCGAAACCCACACGTACCTTCGCAACAAGGTCAATCAGGGAAATAAACGAGCCCTCGCACGGCTTGGCCCCGCCAGGTACATGTCTCATATAGGCCACGTAACAGCTCCGGCCTATACGCCGCACCCTATAACGCAACCTAACACATACTTACATTCAACTGAATATCGTGATAATCTTCATTCTTTAACCAGCCCGCACCAACAGGCCCCGTCACGCAAGCCAGCACCAGAGTTCGCACCAATCGCATTACATAATTGCATTACATCTATGTGAGGCAACCTCTGAGAACGCAATTGCAGGACGCAACCCGTGGGTTGTCAGCAGACTGCCTCGACTGCACCCGAGCATGCGCTGCGTTTTTCACCAGCACGCCCTGATCCGCATGGGTTTATGAATCGTTGCCCCAGGCCATTGCTGGCGGCGGTGTGACAGGCAATCAAAAGGACCTGCGTCCGATAGTTGTCAGATGCACATGCACGCTTGTCGGCCCAAGTATCCAACAGAACTTATGAAAACAACGCCGGAGAAATCGACCGCATTTGATGGACGCAACAAACTGATTGTTGCTGATCTGGAAATTGACCTGCATAGCAGCCAGGTGAGACGCTCCGGCGTGGAAATCACACTATCGCTAACCCAGTTTCGCATCCTGCTGTATCTGGCCGCCAACCCGGGAACCGTCATATCCAAATCAGCACTGAATGTCGTTCTGGATAAACAGCCGCAGTGTTTGAGCTCCAATGCAGTTGACGTGCACATCGCGCGGTTGCGCCGCAGAATCGACCAGGATTTTTTCCCAAATCTGATTCATACCGCATGGAAAAAAGGCTATTTTCTGTCGGAAATGATTCAGAAAAAAGAAATGTGCCCAACATAGCGTCTTCGGGCAGGCGCCCAGAAGAGGCAAATGCGCTCACCAGCCTCTGCCTTGCGTTCCATATAACGCTCAGTCACAACGAGCACACTGCGCTATCGCATGATCAGCACAGGCACCGGACTGGTTCTCAATAGCGTCGTAGTCAGACTTCCAACAATAAGCTCGCGAATCCGCGAGTGCCCATAGGCGCCCATCGCCAGCAAATCGATATTATTGGACAATATATAATCCACGATCAGCGCCTCGGGCTCGCCGTCCAGCACGCTCACAATCGGCTCAAACTGCATCGCGGTCAACGCCGAGCGTACCCAACTCATATGCTCTCTGACTCGCTCCGAATCCTCGCCAACGTATAGCACATGGCACTGCAAATCTGCCAACAGAGCACTACCGGCCAGGCGCTGAACCATTTTACGCGCCGTATCACTCCCATCGAACGCCACCAGGAAACGCCCAGGCGCACGAAACGACTCTGAAACAACCAGTACTGGCAAATCAACCGACCTGACGATCTTCTCTACGTGGTGATCAAAGTAGCTGCGATGCGCTCCCTTGGCCTGCTCGTGCTGCCCCAGGATAATCATTCTGGCCTCGCCCTGCAGATCCAACAGGCTTTGCGTCAATGAGCCGTGTCGCTGGCGCATTTCAACTGCAGTCAGTCCTGCCGCTATCGCACGCTTTCTGGCCACCCCCAGAATATTTTTCCCATGCGACTGGGCCAGTTTGCTGCGCTGTTCGTCAAGCTCGCTCAATTGGCTCAGCAGCATGTCGTGAGCGTCAAAACCAATGCTTCCGCTCAAATCGACGATTGATGACTTTTCCGGATGACTGTCCAACACATGTAAAAAATCAATGGGGATATTCAAATGCTGCGATGCCCAAATTGCATAATCACACACGGCAAGCGTATGCCTGGCGCCATCAATGCACGCAATAATCTTTTTCATTTGTGTCTCCTTTTTTAATGGTTCGCCAGCTTGCCAGTGCCGCCCGACTTGTCGTGAACGCCAAAGCGATCCACCAACGTGATACCGGCTTGCTCCAACCCTTCAATGTTGACTACCGTGCCTTCGCGCCGGACTTAAGTATGACCGTATCCAGCGCCCCAATTGCGGTAATGTCCCAGAACCTTGCCGCACGCAAATCAATGGTAACCTCATCAATCACTTCCCTGAAGTCAAATTTCGCAATAAACGACTGCGCCGAAGCAAAGAATATCTGCCCTGCCACATGATAGGTCCTGGACGCTTCGCTACCGGTTTTGAATGAAGTCACGCTAAGCACCTGACCCATTTTGTGAGCAAAGAATATCCCGCTTAGCAACACGCCCACCAGCACACCTTTTGCCAGATCATGCGTCGCCATTAACGCCATAATTTTAAAAATTTAAACGCTCCTGCTGAGGCCCATCAGCCATGAGCAGCCCACGCGCACATACGCGGGCGCATCGGTTGCAATCGCCCGCAGGCGATGAGGATTTGTTTGAAGCGGCGGGAAGCCAGGGCATTGAATACGGAAAACGACGACAGCGAAAAACTGCATTTTGCAATGCTGCTTCAGCTATACAGTAGCGCGAGCAGAGGATCTGCTGCTGGAAGAGCCAATTACATGGGTCTATTTATTGGAAGAATGATAGAAGACAATAGTGCCGGGCTCCCGCGTCTTCGGGATCGCCCGTCTTTGGGTTGCGGCAACTCTAGCATAACCCCGACCCAGACGCCGAATCAGTCAATAGACGTCCATCCATGCGCGCAGTCAGAAAATCTGCCTTTGGCACAACACACGTGACGCGCTACGGACTCTATTTCTGTACGGTGAGAACCGGTGCCCTTTTTCTCCTGGCCAGCGCCAGCGTGACAACCGCCAGCACCAGAGGAATAAAAGACACCCACAACACCGTATTCCATCCGTAAGCACTCAGCAGCCCACCAGATGAAAAAGAGCCCGCGGCCATAAGCCCGAAAACAATAAAATCGTTGAGCGACTGAACACGGGTTTTCTCTTCAGGCCGGTGACATTCGAGCACCAGCGCAGAAGCCCCCAAAAAACCGAAGTTCCAGCCCAACCCGAGCAGGATCAGCGCTCCCCAAAAGTGGGCCACATCAAGTCCGCCCAGCCCCACAACGGCGGACAGCCCGGTCAGCAACAAACCCACCGCAGCCACACGACCAGCACCAAAGCGGGAAATCAGCCTGCCCGTAAAGAAACTGGGTGCGTACATCGCAATCACGTGCCATTGCAGTCCCAAATTGGCAGACTCCTGTGAATGACCACTGATATGCATAGCCAGCGGAGCGGACGTCATCAGAAAATTCATCAACATATAAGCCACCGCGCCACTGATGGCCGCCGCGATGAAGCGCGGTTGCGATGCGATGACAGAAAGCGGGCGCCCTCCAGCCTGCTCGGTTACCGTAGGCGCCGGCAGACGTACACCCAGCAGCAGCACTGCCGACAGCACAGCCACCGCGGCCTGCACCAGGAAAGTCGCGGCAAACTTATAAGGAACCCACATATCCATGGTCCAGGTCACCAACTGCGGACCGATGATTCCAGCCCCGACCCCACCAGCCATGACAAGGGAAAGGGCTCGCGCACGTCGGGCCTTTTCCACCCCGTCGGCCGCGGCAAAACGAAACGTCAACACTACCGCGGCATAGCTGCCACCAAAGAACGTGGCCAG
>JBOIGK010000571.1:0-6514 GCA_050742695.1 Advenella sp.
GTCACATCCCTATCGATGTCATCGGTTTTTCCCGCGGCGCGGCGGCGGCACGCATTTTTGCGAACCAGATTCTGCAGCAGACACAAGACGGCCTGTTCAGCGTCCGGATTCACACGCCATTTGCAAACAATGGCCAAACCCCGGACGCCTTCATGACCGTCAGTGCCTGCCTGGATTTGCGTTTCATGGGCCTGTTCGATACGGTCACGCAGCTTGGCGTGCTGGGCTCGAACAACGCAGCCTACAACTACCAGGTGTCTCCGGCCTGGCAGTGGGTCGCCCATGCAGTGGCCCTGAACGAATATAACAATATCTTCCCTTTAACCTCCATCGGCGGCAGTGGACACCAGAACTTTCATGAAATCGGCTTTATGGGCAACCACTCTGATATGGGCGGTGCAATACAGGCTGCGGATACCACCCATGTGGCCAACGCCAGCGGCCTGCCCGGCGATCTGGGTAACGTGGTACTGCAATGGATGTACCAACAGGGACGGGCGGCGGGCGTATCCTGGCGAGCACTGCCGCCGGCCGCCCTGCGCATCCGCAATCCGCTGGTCCACAACAATCTCATGCGCTATGAATGGCAGGACCCGGCCAGGGAAAGCCTCAAGCGCGACCGCAAAATGGAAGGCGCCGACAGAACCTCAATAAGGCAACATCAGTCCACAAGTGTCGGCCGGGCCAGACGCATGCAAGTAGAACAGTTTATCGAGCGCGATCTGCCGCAGACCCGACCGCTGACAGTCGCCGACCTGTTTTACGGCAACATGATGGCGGTGCCGCCGGGTAAAGAAAAGGCGCTGGTCAGCCAGCCGATTGTCGGTCGCGCCGATATCCAGGCCTATGCCCGGTGGCTGCGGGAAACCACAGGCTTTGAGTTACAGACAGGCCAGGTATGGTAAAATCTGCCTTTTTTCCACCCCCCGGACGCCATGCTTCCCGAGCTGCAACAACACTTACTTTCGCTGCTTCAGGCAGCCGTTCACCATACCCTTCCCGAGGCCAGCCCGGTTATCAAACTGGAACGCCCCAAGCAGGCCGATCACGGCGATATTGCCAGCAACGTCGCCATGCAGATTGCCAAGCCTGCCCGTCGGAATCCGCGTGAACTGGCCCAGGAAATTGTCGCCCATGTGCTGGCCAACCCGGCCGCTGCCGGTGTGGTGGAGTCGGCCGATGTGGCCGGCCCTGGCTTTATCAACTTGCGACTGACGCAGGCAACGCACCAGCAAGTGCTGCAGACCATTGCACAGCAGGGCAGCCAGTACGGCAATGCCGCTAAGCGCAACGAGAAAGTCATGGTCGAGTTCGTTTCGGCCAACCCCACAGGCCCGCTGCATGTGGGCCATGCCCGCCAGGCGGCGCTGGGTGATTGTATCTGCCGGCTCCTGAGCGCGAGTGGCTACGATGTGCTGCGCGAGTTTTACTACAACGATGGCGGCAACCAGATCCACAATCTGGCCATTAGTGTTCAGGCTCGCGCCCGCGGTATTGGTCCCGACGACAAGGCCTATCCTGCCGACGGCTACCGTGGTGAATATATTGCCGACATCGCCCGCGATTTCGTCGACAAGGCAACGGCACAAGCCGATGATCGCAGCATCACGGCCACAGGCAACCTGGAGTCGCTCGAAGACATCCGCCAGTTCGCCATCGCCTATCTGCGTCGGGAACAGGATCGGGATTTGCAGGCATTCGGGCTGAAATTTGACAATTACTTCCTGGAAAGCTCACTGTACACTGAAGGTAAAGTGGAAGAGACGGTCAATAAACTGATCGCCAGCGGCTACACATACGAACACGAAAACGCCTTGTGGCTGAAAACGACGGAACTGGGAACCGGTGACGACAAAGACCGGGTCATGCGCAAGTCCGAAGGCGGCTACACCTATTTCGTACCCGACGTGGCCTATCACGTAGGCAAATGGAATCGCGGCTATACGCATGCCATCAACATCCAGGGTACAGACCATCACGGCACCATTGCCCGTGTACGCGCAGGCCTGCAGGCACTGAATCTGGGCATTCCCAAAACCTACCCTTCCTATATCCTGCACAAGATGGTCAAGGTCCTGCGCAACGGGCAGGAGGTCAAAATTTCCAAGCGCGCCGGCAGCTATGTCACCATGCGCGATCTGATCGACTGGGTCGGGCAGGATGCCGTTCGCTACTTCCTGATCCAACGCAAGGCAGATACTGAATTTGTATTTGATATTGATCTGGCGCTGGCAAAGGGCGAGGAGAATCCGGTATATTATGTTCAGTATGCACATGCGCGTATCTGCAAGCTGCTGCGTGACTCGGCTGACCTGACAGCGGGTCTGGCCAGCGCCGACAGCAGCAAGCTGGTGGCCCCTACGGAAATCACGCTACTGAAGCGCCTGGCTGAGCTGCCTGGCCTGATTCAAACGGCAGGCCAGGAACTGTCGCCGCATCAGGTTGCATTCTGGCTCCAGGAATGCGCAGCCGATTTCCATTCGTGGTACAACGCCGAACGCATCATGCTTGACGATATCGAATTGAAACGTGCGCGGCTGCGTCTGGCCGATGCCACCCGTCAGGTCATTGCCAATGGCCTTGGCCTGCTGGGTGTGTCCGCACCCCAGCAAATGTAAGCGAGACTGTTCCACTATGGCAACACGCAAGAAACGCCCCGCCGCCCGCAGTTCCCGGTCTTCTTCCGGCAAAGGCATGACATTTTCGTCTATCCTGCTGGGCTTGATCATCGGCCTGTCCGTGGCTGCCGTGGCCGCTTTCATGATCATGCGTTCGCCCTCTCCCATCCAGGACCACCGGCAACCGGCAAATGGTCAGCCTGGCGCCCTCACCGGCCAGGCCCCACCCAGCCCGAGCGCAACACTCATCGATCCAAACGCATGGATGAACAGCGACGGCAGCATCAATTCTGCGCAACAGCCGCCGTCCCGCCCGAAAATTGAGCCATTGCCCCCGCTACTGGGTATCCCGGAAAACGCCGGCGATATGCCGTTTACGGCCGGCGGCACCTTGCCGTCAGCAACCCCACCGACAAAAGCGACACCTAAAACAGATGACGACCAGATTGCGTCGCTGATTAACATGCTGCCCGACGAAAAAACGGCGGCCACCAAAGCGCCGGCCACCGCACCTGCCCCGTCAAGCAACGCACAGACAGCCGCAAGCCCGGGCACTGCGCCCAAGGCCACAGCAGCAAATACGCCGCCAGCCACGCAGAGCCGCAGCGGCGCACCGCGTTATCTGCAGGTGGGGTCCTATCGCGATGAGAAAGAGGCCGATGCCTTTCGCGCCCGCATGATCATGATGGGCTTCAATGTGCAGATCCAGAAAGCCAGAGTGAACAATATGGACGTCAATCGCGTCCGTATCGGCCCCTTCGATAGCGATAAAGAACTGAGCGAGTCCCGTGCCCAGCTCTCCGGGGCTAAAATCAACTCCACCATTGTGCGCTAGGCCAGGGCACGCCTGGCGGGAACTTTACTGGGCGCAGTATGTCCTAATGCAGTACCGCCGGATCCAGTGGCGGCTCGCGGGTATGCTTGCCCGATTATTAACCATTTCACAAACAGACTATGAAATCATCCTCCATTGTGCTCCGTTTCGTATCTGCCGCCCTGCTTACCGGTGCTGCAGCCTTTGTCCCCGTCATGGCCCAGTCCGGTCCGGCATTCAAGACATTGAATACCGCCCAGCCTTCAGGATCGGGAGACAAAGTTGAAGTGATGGAATTTTTCGCCTACAGCTGCCCTCATTGCGCAGAAATGGAACCGATGGTGGAAAAATGGGTAAAAACCTTGCCTGCCAATGTCGCGTTCGTACGTGTTCCAGTCGCTTTCAATGCCGCCATGCAACCCATGCAGCAACTGTATTATTCGCTGGAAGCGTTGGACAAGCTTGATCTGCATCCGAAAGTATTCAATGCCATCCACCAGGAAGGCAAAAAACTGTTTACCAAGGATGCCATTATCGACTGGGCTGCCAGCCAGGGCATCGACAAGGCAGCCTTTACTGCTGCATTCGATTCTTTTGGCGTGACTGCCAAAGTCAAACGCGCTGCAGAAATGACCGACACCTACGCCATCGAAGGCACGCCTTCATTTGCCATTGGTGGAAAGTACGTGACCTCACCCGGCATGACAGGCGACTATGCGTCCAGCATCACGCAAGCGCAAAAACTGCTTGACCAGGTTCTTGCCGAGAAAAAATAACCGGCAGCAACCGCGTGCTGAATCCGCCCCCGCCTCGCATACTGCACAGAGTGCGAGGCTTGCCGACGCTGCCGGATCGCTTGCGGGTGGTCAAGGTGCCCGCAAGCCCGATCACGCCAAGGAAAAACCAGGTGATAAGGTTTATACTAGTCGTTTAGTGACCGTTTACCCGATCCTCTTTTCCAATTTTGCGATAATTGCGCATTATCGCACTTCAAAAGAACGCAGTCGCGGCTGTGCAATGCTGTCAAGAACGCTCACCCCGGTGTGAACGCCAATGGCTGCGGCGGTAGCGCTGCATTGAATGCAACAGGCCCGTCGGCAGCGAGATGACACATGAGCACACACCCTCCTTTGGATACCCCTACCCTGCACGATCAGCATGGCCGCTGGCCTGTGGCCGAATCTGTCGAAGACTTCCAGCATAATATTGCGGCGGTTCAGGCACGCATTACCGCCTCATGCCAGCGTGTCGGACGCGATCCGGCCAGCGTGCGCCTGCTCCCGGTAAGCAAGACCAAACCCGCAGCAAGCCTGCGCCTGGCCTACGCAGCAGGCTGTCGCCAGTTCGGCGAAAACAAGCCGCAGGAAGCCTACCGCAAGTGGGAAGAAATGGCAGACCTGACCGATCTGCACTGGTCGGTGATCGGCCATTTGCAGACCAATAAGGCCAAGCTGGTCGCGCGCTTTGCCACCGAGTTCCAGGCACTCGATAGCCTGCGCGTGGCCGAAGCCCTGGAGCGACGCCTGCAGGTCGAGGGCCGCGGGCTGGATGTATTCGTGCAGGTCAACACCTCTGGGGAAGCCAGCAAATATGGCCTGCCGCCAGAGGAAGTGGCTCCCTTTTTACAGCAGTTACCGGCATTTTCCGCCTTGCGGGTACGTGGCCTGATGACGCTGGCGCTACTATCGGCCGAAGCCTCGCGCGTGCGCAACTGTTTCATACTGCTGCGCGAACTGCGCGAGCGACTGCGCCAGGACGCGCCTGCCAGCATCACACTGGATGAACTGTCCATGGGCATGTCGGGCGACTACGAAATTGCCATCGAAGAAGGTGCGACCGTGGTACGCGTCGGCCAGGCTATTTTCGGCGCACGCGACACGCCCGACGCCTATTACTGGCCATCAGCAGAACAAGGAGAAGCGCGTTGACCGATACCGTCGAACCCGGTGCACACACCGACCCGGCCGCTTCGCTGCGCCCGCTCCCCATTGACGTGGTCTCGGTCCAGTCGCAGGTCGTTTATGGTCGGGTGGGCAATAACGTGGCAGTCCCCGCGCTCCAGGCACAGGGTCTGACCGTCGCTACGGTCCCGACCGTGGTCTTCAGCAACACACCGCACTACCCTACGTTTCACGGCGGCGCTATTCCCACTGAATGGTTCAGCGGTTACCTGAGCGATCTGTTCGCACGCAACGCACTTGGGCAGTTGCGGGCCGTCCTGACCGGCTACATGGGTGGTCCGCAGCAGGCCCGGTTGTTAGCTGAGTGGATTGTGCGAGTCCTGAAGGCCCGTCCCGCACTGCAGGTCGTGATCGACCCCGTCCTGGGCGATCATGACACCGGACAATATGTCAGCCCGGATATGGCAGACGCCTACCTGCGCCATCTGCTGCCGCTGGCCGACGGGCTCACTCCCAATGGCTTCGAGCTGCAACAGCTCACGGGTGTAGCAGGATCGGATATCGATAGTGTGGTCACTGCCGCGCGTCGATTGCTGACCGGCCGCACGCAATGGATTGTCGTCACCAGTGCGGCGCCGGCGGCCTGGCCCGACAATCAGATGCTGGTGGCCGTGGTGACGCGGCATGAGCATAAGATCCTGAGCCATGCCCGCATCGATGTCTCGCCCAAAGGTACTGGCGATCTGTTCAGCGCCACGCTCACAGGCCAGTTGCTAAACGGTGCATCGCTATTTGACGCAGCCAGTTACGCCTGTGATCAACTGATTGACGCATTGATGCTTACCCGCCAGGCGCAATCGGCTGAATTGCTGCTCCCCCCAACCGCCGGTTTTATGCCAGGCCAGGCAGCGCGGACCGGATAGTCGTTACCTGGGCACAGCAGGCGCCCGGGTGCCGGCGGCCATCCTTGCTCAGACGACACCCGCTTTGCCCATAGCCTGCTGCAGGTCGGCAATAAGGTCGTCAACTGACTCCAGGCCAATATGCAGGCGCGCCACCTGCGCATCACCCTTTGCATGATCGCCAAAGTAGGCGTGGCTGCGCAACGCACCGGTATCGACCCACTGCACCAGGCTTTCGTAACCGCCCCAGGAATAACCGATGCCGAACAGCGTCAATGC
>JBOIGK010000572.1:0-3621 GCA_050742695.1 Advenella sp.
TGCCATGGTCCGCGCTGCTGCCGCGCCTGTCCCGGGTGGTCTCTGCCGGGGGCGTGCTGGCAGAGGAAACCCGCAAGGGTTTGCTGCAACGCCAATGGCCCCTGCACGAAATTTACGGCAGCACTGAAACCGGCGTCATCGCTACGCGGCACAGACAATCGTGCTGGACGCCGTTGCCCGGTGTCAGGCTGGACACCGACAGCGAAAACCGGCTCGCGGTTTGCTCTCCATGGACAGACGGCGCCGAACAGACGGCCGATATTATCAGTCGCGGCGAAGATAACAGCTTCACACTGCTGGGCCGTGCTGACCGGATTCTGAAGCTGGAAGACAAGCGGATCTCCCTGAATCGTGTAGAACAGGCCGCCCTGTCGCATCCTTATGTCAGCGACATCCATTGTGCGCCCAGTCCGCTGGCAGGCCGGTTGTGCGCGATGGTTGAACTCTCAGCCGAGGGTATCGCAGCCTTTCGGCAACACGGGCGTCGTCGCGTGATTCAGGCTGTCTCTGCCCAGGTCCGTGAGGCGGTAGACCCTTTGGCCGTGCCGCGCCACTGGCGGTTTCCACTGGCATTGCCACGCAATGCGCAATCGAAAATTACCCGAGACCAGGTCCACGACTGCTTCACCCAACAGGTCCGCAGCCCCCGATGGGAGCGCTGCGCAGCGGACGCATCTGCAAACCCATCAGAAGGCCCGTTACCGACAGATCCCGACACAGAATGCTGCCTGAGCGCCCGCATTCCCATGGATCTGGTCTATTTCCAGGGGCATTTCCCCTCGTTTCCCCTGGTGCCCGGCGTCGTGCAACTGGGCTGGGCACTGGAGCAGGCCCGCGCGCGCAAACTGTGCAGCGGCCAGACGCATCGAATTGAAAATTTGAAGTTTCAGCATTTTTTACGTCCCGCCGATCCGTGCACAATGACGTTAAAATGGGACAATGACAAACGTAAACTGTATTTCACCGTGCGCACCGGCGCGACCATGAGCGCGTCGGGACGCATTGCATTTGCCGATTCAGCCTGATCCCGTGCCTATCTTTGGAACCGCTGCCATGACAACACGCAAAACAGCCAGTACAAACGTGCTACGGTAAATTACTTATGAATCGCACCATTGCCCTGATTCCCTTCTACAACCACCCAGCCACCATCGAATCGGTGGTCGGGCAGTTGCGCCGCCACGGACTGCCCGTGCTCATTGTTGATGACGGCTCCGATGCGCCCTCGCGACAAGTGCTGGACGCGCTCAAGTCGTTGCCGCAAGTGCATGTCCATCACCAGCCCGTCAACAGCGGCAAGGGCAGCGCCGTCAAGACCGGCTTCAGACTGGCCGACGCAATGGGTTATACCCATGCACTGCAGGTAGACGCCGACGGCCAGCATCATCTGGACGACGTCCCCTCCTTTCTGGCGCTATCCGAACAGCATCCCGAGGCCGCCATATGTGGGCAGCCGGTGTATGGCGATGACATCCCCCCTGCACGCCTGCACGGCCGCAAGGTGACGTTGTTCTGGGTGCATTTGCAGACGCTATCGCGTTCCATTCCCGACGCCCTTTGCGGCTTCCGTCTGTATCCGCTGGCTGCGGTCCGGTTTATCAGCGACACCCCTTACCTGGGCAACTGGATGGATTTTGATCCGGAAATCCTGATGCACCTGTATTGGCGTCAAACGCCATTGCGCTGGATCCCGACCCGCGTGTCCTATGCGGCCGATGGCATCTCGCACTACCGCATGGTGCGCGACAATCTGCTCATTACGCGCATGCATACACGCAGTTGCCTGCATATGCTGCCGTTTCTACCCTCGCTGTTGCGACGCGCCTTCACCAAAGGTGCATCATGAGCGAACACTGGGCCGCCAAACAGGAACGGGGCAATCTTTTTGCACTCAGGCTGGTTGTCCGGCTGATCCGGTACTGCCCCATGTGGCTGCTGGGTATTCTGTCGCATATCGTTGTGCTGTACTTCTTCGTGACATCTCCGGCCGAACGCCGCAATATCCGTGACTACCAGCACCATTTGCGGTCATGGTCCGGCAGATCCGATCTGCTGCCCGCCTTTGCGCCGGTTTACCGGCAATTTGTCGCTTTTGGCCAGGCCCTGGTCGATCGCTTTGCCGTCTGGCAGCAACGCCTGCGCTACGAACATATCGTGATTGAAGACCCTGAAGGCATCCATAAGGAAATGCTCTACGCCCAAGGCCGGGGTCAGATACTGATCTGTTCGCACCTGGGCAACACCGAAATCAGCCGCGCACTGGTGTCCCATCACAAAGGCCTGGTACTCAATATCCTGATTCACAGCAAGCATGCCCAGATGTACAACGAGGTCATGGCAGATCTGGGGGCGGACAACGACATCCGCCTGCTGCAGGTGACCGAGCTGGACATCGACACTATGATGATGCTGCAACAGCGGGTGGATAATGGAGAATGGATCGCCATTGCGGCAGACCGCGAGCCGGTGCGTGGCGAAAAGGTGGTTCCGGTTTCGTTTCTGGGCGATACCGTGGCATTTCCGCAGGGCCCCTGGCTGATGGCCGGCCTGCTCAAGGCCAGCGTCAATACACTATTCTGCACGCGCCAGCAGGGCCGCTACGCCTTGCATATCGAGCGCATGAGCGATCGCATTCAATGGACGCGCCAGGATCGCGATGAAGTGATCCGATCATGGGTGCAGCGTTACGCACAGCGTCTGGAACAGGTCTGCGTGAAGGCGCCGCTGCAGTGGTTCAATTTCTATGATTTCTGGAAGCACAATGACTAAGCATCCGGGCCTGAGCATTTGCGTGCCAATGACCATCCCGTTTTTCGACGTTGATGCGATGCATATCGTCTGGCATGGGCATTATGTGAAATATCTGGAAATTGCCCGCTGCGCCCTGCTCGACAAGCTGGGCTACAACTACGACGCCATGCGTGAAGCCGGCTATATCTGGCCGATTGTGACCATGCAATTGAAGTATGTCCGCCCCGCCGTCTTTGGCCAGCAGGTGTTGGTAGAGGCCCACATTCGCGAATGGGAGTCGCGATTGCGCATGGTGTATGTCATTACCGACGCGGCCTCGGGTGAGTGCCTGACCCGGGCTGAAACCATCCAGGTGGCCGTATTGCTGGAGAACCGCGAAATGCAATTTGACACGCCGCAAGACTGGCAAGACATTATCCGCCGGGCAATGCAATCGGACGCCTGATTTTTTGTAGAGAGTATTGCTTTTATGTCTATCATCAAGTCCCTGTTATCCCTATCGCGCATGACTGTCGCGCTGGCCCTGAGCCTGCTGTGCACGGCCGCACAGGCCTTTTCGCTGCAGGACCTGCAACAACAGCTGTCGGCCCACCAGACAGTACAGGGCGACGTACAGCAAAAACGTTTCCTGCGCTCGCTTGAACAGCCACTGCTAAGCCAGGGCCGGTTCGTCATGGTTGCAAACAAGGGGCTGCTTTGGGAGACACGCAGTCCGATAGCCAGTCTGATTCGCATTACACCGCAGGGCATGATGCACCAAGATAGTGCGGGGCATTGGCAGCCGCTGCAACAACAAGGGGCGGGCGGCCAGACCCAGATCCGGCTGTTCATGGATTTGCTCTCAGGCAACACCCGCAGTCTGTCTGGACA
>JBOIGK010000573.1:0-2707 GCA_050742695.1 Advenella sp.
CTGGCAGCCGCCACCGCAAGAATCGGCGTTGCCATCGGCCAGCTGTATCCGACCATCACACTGGGCCTGGCCAGCGCATCGGCCGGCCCCATGAGCATGCTCGGTGACAAAAGCACCACGAGTCTGAATATCGGCCCGCTAATATCCTGGACACTGCCCAATACCGGCGCGGCCCAGGCCGCGATCGCCCAGGCCAGGGCAACGGCAGATGCCGAATACGCCCATTTTGATGCAACAGTACTCAATGCCTTGCAAGAAACCGAGAGCGCGCTGGTCACTTATGCCCGCCAACTGGAGCGCCACGCCACGCTCAAAGCGGCGCGCGATACAGCGGCACAGGCGGCAAGTCAGGCGTCGGTCTTGTACCAGGCCGGCAAAACGGATTACCTGCCGGTGCTGGACGCGCAGCGCACCCTGGCCAGTGCCGACAGCGCGCTGGCCACATCGCTGGCGCAGCTGGCCGATATGCAGGTGGATGTATTTCTGGCAATGGGTGGCGGCTGGGAGTAAGCAAAAGGCGTACTTGTCATGCAGCGCTCAGGGCTTGCATCACAATTGTATTAACGCAGGCAAAAGCCTGGACGCTTGTTTGCCTTTCGGGCAATACCAGCCCGGCGTCGGCATAGCGGCACGACGGCACCTGCAGTCAATCAGACAGATCAGGTAGCGACTGCTTGATTCTGGTCAGTTCCTGCCAGGGATCGCTCGCAAGCCGAGCCAGGCGTTGCGGCAGATTGCGGATATGGAAGGCATCTGACGATTTTATGCGTCCCAACTCTTCCCAGCGCAACGGTGTGGCCACTGCTGCACCGGGCCGGGCACGCAGCGAATACGAACAGACACTGGTGGCGCCACGCCCATTGCGCAGATAGTCTACGAAGATCAGTCCTTTGCGCTGTTTTTTGGAGGCCGTTGCGATATAGGTGTCCGGATGCGCCCCGGCCAACGCATGGGCAAAAGCGCGTGCAAACTGTCTTACATCCTCCCAGGGTGCGGGCGGGTTTAGCGGTGCCACTACATGCAGCCCTTTGCCACCGGTGGTGCGTACAAACGATTGCAACTGCAATTGCTCCAGCAGATCGCGCACCTGACGCGCCGCCTTTTTCACATGAGCCCATGACACCTGGGCAGAAGGGTCAAGATCAAACACCAGACGATCGCAATCATCCGGGCTGTCGGCCAGTGCCCCCCATGGATGAAACTCCAGCGAGTTAAACTGCACCAGTTGCATGACATCTGTCTTGTCACGCACCATCAGATAATCCTGTCTACCACCCTGCTCTTCTTGCAGGCTGACCGTACTGACATCCATGCCGGCCGTATGGTGTTTCTGGAAAAAACAAGCTTTTTGCGTGCCATCCGGGCAGCGCAGCACCGACAGCGGCCGTCCGGCGACCCCCGGCAACAGCCAGTCCATCACACGTTCGTAATAATCGGCCACATCCTGCTTGCTCACCTGCGTCTCAGGATACACCATGCGATCCGGGCTACTGATATGAACAGTATCTTTTTTCATAGGCTCCTCTTTTGCCTGGCTGCCTCGCAAATCGGCAACAGACTTGTCTTCTCTCAATGTTTTGAACGCCGTGTGACGCAACAGCCCCTGGCTGCTGTGTCCACGATAGAACACCTCGACCACCTGCCGCGGCCTGACCCATTTTGCGTGCCGCAAATCTGAATCTATGCCTGCAACCGTCACTGTCGGCTCAACCCCCGCAATCGGTCGCAACGTGGCCGATAGCTGACGCAACATCGTGTCGTTCATCCCGGTGCCGACCCGCCCTGCAAGCCGCCAACCTGTCTTGCCCTGGGGTAAGGCCAGCAGCAATGAGCCAATACCTGTGCGGCTGCCTTTGGGTTCAATAAAACCGGCAATGGCAAATTCATCACTGAGTTCCATTTTTATTTTCTGCCAGCTTCTGCTGCGACCGGCATGATACGGGGCATTCACCCGTTTTGAAATAATCCCTTCAAGTTTTTCCGCTGTTACCCGCTCGAACACCTGCGGACCGGCCCCCACCAGATGCGAGCTGTATCGCAATCGTGGTGGTGCGTCTTGTAAAACCGTCTCCAGCAATGCCTTGCGATCCTGTAGCGGCACATCGCACAGATCAAACCCTTCCAGATGAATCAAGTCGAACAACAGATAACTCAATGGCGCCTGCGTTTGCCCAGACAGCATGGCCTGCAATGCTGAAAAATTGCTGCGTACACCATCGAGCACGACCAGCTCGCCATCAAAGGCGGCCTGCTGCAGCCCGAGCGACGCCATATCATGAGCGACATCGGGCAGGCGCGCTGTCCAGTCCAGACCATTGCGCGACCACAAGGCCGGGATACCATCGACAATCGTGCACAGCAGGCGATAGCCGTCCCATTTGACTTCATGCAACCAGTCCTGGCCAGCCGGCGCCTTGTCTGCGGTCAGACATAATTGTGGAGCAAATGGTTTGTGCAGCAACGGCTGTCGCTTTGCGCCCTTGAAGGCATCAAGCTGCGTGCGCCAGGCGGCCGTTGCCGGATCCCCCAGGCGTTGCGCGCCGGCCGCGCCTTTTCCCGTTGCGCCTTTTTTCGTTCCGCCTTTTGACGTTGCCGCCTTTGGCGATACACCTTTTATTGCTTTGCCCCTTGTCGTTTTTTCCGTGGCGCTCTTTTTACCCGCACCCGTTTTTTTTGCGATAGCCTTTTTTCTATCCATGGCAGGCGG
>JBOIGK010000574.1:0-1567 GCA_050742695.1 Advenella sp.
ACGCTCACGCATTTGTTTCAGCCGCGCAAAATTGCGCCTGAGCTCTTCAGCCCAGCCCGCAGCCTTGAATCCGAAAGTAATGGGCAATGCATGCTGCCCGTGGCTACGACCTACCATAACCTGATCCCGATATGTCTGGGCCAGAGTGCGAACATTTTCGTACAGCTGCCGATACGCATCTTCAATCTCATCCAGCCCATCTCTCACCTGGAGAATGGTGCCGGTGTCCATAATGTCCTGGGTCGTCGCACCCCAGTGAATGAATTCACCCGTTTCATCATCGCAGACCTTTTTCATTGCACGCAACAAGGGAACGATAGGGTGGGCAGTTCTATCCATCTCTCGTTTGAGTTCGACCAGATCGATGTTCTCGACTTTGCTTTTCCGTTGAATTTCCTCACCTGCCTCCAGGGGGATAATTCCTAGTTCTACCTGGACCTTGGCCAGCGCAGCTTCAACGTCCAGCCAACGTTGTACCGTTGATTCATCGCTGAATATATCCCGCATTTTGTCGGTACCAAACTGGTCCCGAAACAATACACTATCAATGACATAAGCCCCCATGTTTATTCTCCTGCGGTGTTGCTATCATGTTGAACAAGGCGGTGATGACTTTCCCACCCGCGAAAATTATGCATCCTGACACCAAGGTCATTGACCTTGTCCAGATTCAGGACGAGTTCGTGCAGGATTTCCAAACTTCCTGCGTCATATCGGTCCTGCAACAATGCGACAGATTTTTTGCAAAGGCGTTGCTGCTGTCGTTCAAGATCATTTTCCGGAATGCTGGCATCTACCGTTACGCTTTGTCGTGTCTCATTTGTGAAAATCAGATCAATGCGCGCATTGGCGCGTGCCAGCTCTGGATCTCCATAGACCACAATTCGATCACGCCACGCGGCAATCCTCTCGTTGGCCAGGCACTGAGCCGAGAACGCCTGCTGGCTGGCTGTATCGACGCCTTCGAGCGCCAATGCCACCATATGGCGAATGCTGAAGCGTGCCTGGGCTGCAGTCTCGGGAGTCTGAATATTGCAAACTGACAGATATTGTGTCTCCACGCCCACCCGCACCGAACACACCGATTCAAGCTGCGGCTTATTAAATTTCAGGGCTGCTTCTATGGGAGCCTGAGTGCCGTAGCAAGAGGCGTGATACTTGAAAATCACGTCGCGAATATCCCACTTGCCTTTTGGTTTGGCGATGGCCTGCGGATAAACCTGATCCGCGTACAATTGTGCGAACCCGTCGGTAACGTCGAAAATATCCGGTGGCGCATCAAAATCCTCCTGCGCCAGCCCGCTGGCAAAAAGACCATTGGCGCTGGCGCGCCCCGCGTGTAGAGGCTTGCATGAAGTGCCAAATGCTGCCCTTAACCCCCCAACCTGGCTAGCCGTGATTCCAAATGCATGGCACATTTGAGAAAGCGTCAGTTTGCGCAACCAGCTGATCGCCGCCGTTGCACCAAAACTGCCAAGCGTTGCCGTATTGTGCCAGCCCAGACGATAGTGACTTTCTCCCATCAGTGCAGCTAACCTCGTTTGCGTTTCCACACCAACGACAAAAG
>JBOIGK010000575.1:0-4206 GCA_050742695.1 Advenella sp.
ATTGTCGTGATCGACGACAAGAGCCTGGCGCAAATCGGTTTCTGGCCATGGGAGCGCAAAGTTCACGCCAACCTGCTGGCAACGCTGCGCAACGCACGCGCCGTCGGATTCGACATTCTTTTTACTGACGCCGATCCACATGACCCTCTGGTCGATCAACAACTGGCACAGGCCATCGAACACAATGGTAAGGTGGTGCTGGCCAACTTCCTGACCGATCCCGGACGGCAGGTGCCGGTCAACCCCATTGCCAAACTCGCCGACGCCGCCCGCGCGCTGGGCTTTATCAATATTGTGCCGGACACCGACGGCATGGTGCGCCGTATCCGCCTGACCGCCCCCCAGGACAACACGCAACAGCACTTTGCCCTCTCGATGTTGGCCGCTGGGGGCGATACCGCGACAGTCGCCGCGCTCAGCGCCCGCAGCGAGGAACAACCCTATCTGATCCCCTTTGTGGGTGCCCCGCTCACCTTCCCCATGATTTCGTACAGCGACGTGCTGTTCGGCCGCATTCCAGCCAAGTATTTCGATAACAAATATGTGTTGATCGGCGCATGGGGAACCGGAATGGGCGACCGTTT
The DNA here is from genome assembly GCA_050742695.1 of Advenella sp. Taxonomy (GTDB): domain Bacteria; phylum Pseudomonadota; class Gammaproteobacteria; order Burkholderiales; family Burkholderiaceae_B; genus Advenella. The sequence goes on from JBOIGK010000575.1 coordinate 585, forward strand.
CCCAACGCCGACCGCCACCAGCACCGGTGACAATATGTCGGGCGTTGAGATCCTGGCCAACGTGTTACAGTCGGCGCGCGAAGATAACTGGATCACCAGGCCCGGAAAATGGGCGCACACCCTGATCTCGCTGATACCAGTCCTGTTGCTGCTGATTGCGATCAGGCAACTGTCGCCCCGCCGAGTCCTGTTTGCCACGCTGGTCGCGCTGTTGCTGGTGCTGGCCGGTTCCCTGCTGATGCTGGCCCTGGGCAACTACTGGATTACTCCTGTCGCAGCCATGGGTGGGATTGCGCTGACCTACCCCGTATGGAGCTGGCGCACACAGGAAATTGCCCTGAACCAGATGAGTTGGGAAATGAGCGAACTCAATCGCGAGTACCCCTTGCTGGGGGCAGAGATGGCGCTGGCCGATGCGCCCCAGAAATTTCACTTGTCGTTAAATGAACGAATCATGGAGTTGCGTTTTGCGCTGAACCGGGTGCGTTCACTGCGCCAGTTCATCAGCGACAGCTTCAATGCCATTCCGGACCCGGCCCTGGTCTTTGATGCCAACCATCAGCTTACCCTGTGGACCAGCAGCGCCGAACGGTACATGGCCAGCCTGGGCGATCTGGCGTTGACCGAAGGGCTGCCGGTGCAGACTTTGCTCAATGCCATTATTCCCGATGCATCGACATGCCGAGAACTGGCCGCTGCGATCGAGCACCCTGAGCGCACCGGATCTGGACAGACGCCAGAGACAGGCAGTGCGGCGGCAAACATCCATGCCGAGGACGGCTTTGAAGTGCGTGATCACGCCGGCAATGACTTGCTGCTCAAATCCATGCCCACCTATACCGCTGGTCGCCGCCGCTCGGGATACATTCTGAACCTGATCGATATCAGTGCGCTGCGTCAGGCCGAACGCAAGCGTGATGACACCTTGCGATTCATCTCTCATGATATGCGGGCACCACAGAACTCCATTCTTGCACTGATCGACTTGCAGGCGGATGCGGCGCGCGCCCTGCCCACCGACGAGCTGCTGCAGCGCGTCAGCCATCTTTCGGAACGAACCATCGGCCTGGTGGAAGACTTTGTACAATTTACGCGGGCTGAAAAAGCCGACATCGAATTTGTGCCGCTTAATCTGAGTGATCTGCTGCAAGACGCAATCAATGAACTCTGGGTCGATAGCCGGACACGCAATATTCCCATTGTGAGCAACATTACACCGCTATGCGCCTTCATCAAAGGGGACCAGTCATTGCTGATGCGCTGCCTGGGCAATTTGCTGGACAACGCCTTCAAATACAGCGCAGACAACACAACGGTCACATGCAGCCTGGCCTCGGCAGGCGACTTCTGGGAAGTGAGCATCCGCGACGAAGGCTGCGGCATCAGCGAGCAAGATCAGCAACGCCTGTTCACCCTATTTACCCGTGTAGGCGCGGCCCGTGAACAAGACCCCGGGGGCCTGGGACTGGGCCTGGTTTTTGTCAAAACCGTGGTCACGCGCCATCATGGCGATGTGCGCGTACAGTCGGCGCCAGGCCAGGGGTCTACTTTTATTGTCCGCCTGCCTAAAGATGAGGCTGAAGAATCCGCCGGGCCTTCTCTATAACCGGCATATCTACCATCTGGCCGTCCAGCTTGAACGCAGCCCGCCCGCTTTTCTGATGCTCATCCAGTACCCGCTGGGCCCAGTCCTTTTCCTGCGCCGTTGGTTCGAATACTTCATGGATCACCGCCAGTTGTGCTGGATGAATGCATAACGCCCCCGCAAACCCCATACCTTTGGCCAACGCGACCGATTGCCTGAGCCCGTCGGTATCTGAAATATCCGGAAAAACGCCATCCAGGGGCGCATCAATGCCCGCAGCCCGGCTTTGGATCACCAGTTGTGGACGCACCGCCGCCAGCAATTGCTGCGCCCCTTGCGAATCGCGATCCATGTTCAGGTCCAGCGCCAGATCCAGTGCGCCAAAGGACAGTCGCGCCACACCGGGCGCCTGGCACAGTTCGGGCATGCGCATGATGCCCATGGCACTTTCAATAATTGGGTAGACCGGCTTTTTGGCCATCCCCGCAGCCTTGATCTGTGACTCGCTTTCGGCCTTCGGCAGCATCACACCTGTGATATTCGCAAGTTTTGCGCAAACGGCAATATCATCGTTAAACCAGCGGCTGCGTGCATCATTCACACGCAACAAAAATTGCTGCTCGGGATTGGCGGTGGCAAATTCGCGCAGTGCGTCGCGTGCGCTTTGCTTGGCATCCTGCTCCACCGCATCTTCCAGATCAACGATGACAATGTCGGCGCCACTGGCCAGCGCCTTGGGAATTCTATCAACCCGGGTGGCAGGGACAAACAGCGCGGATCGCATTTTCATAACTGGCAAACTCCTTGATTATTACGGGTGGCGGCGCTAATCCGGCCCCGCCTGCGTGTATTTACTGGCCGTCAGACGATACCGGCAGACTGCCACTGACTAACCGTGGCCTCATCATAGCCCAGTTCATCCAGGATCGCGGCCGAATGCTCGCCAAGCGCGGGGACCGCGTCAATGCGAAAATCATAGCTGTTGTTCACGCCTGGCGGCAAAAAAGTGGGCAGTGTTCCCACCGGGCTGCCCATTTGCGTCCAGCGATTGCGCGCCTTCAATTGCGGATGCTCCCATACCGCCTTCATGTCATTGACTCGGGCGTTGGCGATGCCTGCTTTTTCCAGGCGCTCGATAATCTGCTCGTCATCATAGGCAGCGAAGGACTGGATAATCAGATCGCGCAGGGCATCGCGATTGGTCGTGCGCATCGTGTTGGAAGCAAAGCGAGGGTCGGTGGCCAGTTCGGGTTTTTCCAGCACCTGTTCGCAGAACATTTTCCATTCGCGTTCGTTCTGCAGCCCCAGCATGATGGTCTTGCCGTTGCCGGCCAGAAACGGTCCATAGGGATAAATGGCGGCGTGCGCCGCGCCTGCCCTGACCGGTGGTGGGGCGCCGTCATAGGTGTAATACAACGGAAAGCCCATCCACTCGACCATGCTCTCGAGCATGGTCAGATCAATATGGCTGCCCTTGCCGGTCTTGCCGCGCTGCAGCAGCGCCGACAGAATATGAGTATACGCATACATGCCGGCTGCAATATCGGCAATAGAGCAGCCGGCCTTGGCCGGCTCATTGGCGCTGCCGGTCACGGAAACAAAGCCGCTCTCGCTCTGGATTAACAGGTCATAGGCTTTTTTATGCTCGTAAGGGCCGCCGGCGCCATAGCCCGAAATATCACATACGACCAGGCCCGGATACTGTTCGTGCAGGGCATCAAACGAGAGTCCAAGACGGGCTGCCGCACCGGGCGCCAGGTTCTGCACCAGCACATCTACCTGGGGTAGCAGGCGGGCCAGAACCTCTTTGGCCTGCGGGCTTTTCAGATCCAGGGTAAGGCTTTCCTTGGAGCGATTGGTCCATACGAAATGAGACGCCATGCCGTTGACGCGTTCATCATAATTGCGAGCAAAATCGCCCACGCCGGGCCGCTCTACTTTGATGACGCGCGCCCCCAAATCAGCCAGTTGCCGGGTGCAAAAGGGCGCGGCAATCGCATGCTCCAGGCTCAGGACAGTAATGCCGTCAAGCGGGCG
>JBOIGK010000576.1:0-2930 GCA_050742695.1 Advenella sp.
TCTTCGTACTGCTGCCAATAATCCGCGTCGCGCTCATGCTGGTGATGTTCGCGCACGCACGCGACTATATCTATACCGCGATTGCGGCGCTCGTGCTGGCGATTATCGGCATCGGTGTTCTATTGGGCCTGTAACTTCTGACAAGCTTTTAATAGACCACAACCCATACGGTATAACCGATAACGACATAAAAAAAAACGACGCCCCATAGCGTCGTTCTTTACTGGCATTCAAAATACCTAGATTTTGCAGGCATCACCGCAGTCAACAACTGCTTCAGGCAAGTTTTCATCCATCTTTTTGATCAGCTCGGCATTTTTCTTTTCGATCGCATCAAAATCAATATTATCCAGCGCGGTATCAAATTCAGTATCATTGCTCATATGCCATTCTCCGGGTGATTAGCGATATACCATTTTAAGGCATAGCGCTTGTCTTGTCTCTAACGGCTCTGCAATCGGGCCAAAAGCCCTGATACGCGCCTCAAGCGCAGTTGTAATAATGCCAAATCGCATCACATAAAATGAGTTAGATGCCCCCTATCGATGTGTAGCCTATACCGCTCGGTAGCGCGGATCCTGAACGCTGTGCCAGCGTATTTTATATAAATATCAAAGCAAGAAGGCTGCACAAATAAATGTGCAACCTTCTGGTTTTTAACTACTGATCACACGAAGCTTATGCTGCTTTGCGTGCTTTTTCCTGTTCGCTGGTTGTCCAGTACATATGCGTACGCAATACAGTCAGCTCCAGTACTACAGAACCTTTTGATGAAGGCACCAAGTTCGCGGGAATGACCGCTTCGCCCGTTGTCCAACGCATATTCGTACCGTAAACGTCCTGAACAGCATTCAGACCCGTCAGGTTCTCATTAGTAATATCGATAACCTGGCGTTCGCCGTCCACTGTAAGAGAGATATCGGTCAGTCCAACGCCGATAACACGAGTATCACGACGACTATTAAGCGATGTATCCCGAACAACGGTCGTGTTGGACACGATGCGGATATCAGATTGCAGTCCTGCTGGGAGTTCGAAGCGATACACACCGCGTTTTGAGCATGGAGTCAGAGAAGCAATGACTACACCATTGGCTTCAACCCGCAGGTTCGCGTCGGCTGAGCGGGTTGCACCCGTCAACGCCTGTGCACGATCAAATAGTGCGCGACGAATTGGTTGAATGATTTCTGGTGTGATTTTCTGAACGTAGCCAGGCAGAGCAACGCGCTCAGGCGCAGGTCCGAAATCAGGATGAGCAGCGACTGTTTCTGCGTTTTCAAATGCATTGCGGTAGTCGCCAACATCCAGATAGCTTTCTGCAGCAGCGCCTTCAGCCAGTAGCATGTCAAATTTTTCCAGCTCGACGTGGAAATATTCGTAATGCTTAATGGAAAAGTCCTGGGTAATGGTCAAGCCATTCACCAAAGACAGGGCTGGAACCAAAGCGCCATCGAAGTTGAAACGGTGACCAGGAGATACCGTCAGATCGCGGTGAGGAACGTTTTCGGCCAGTGCGCCCTTTGCAATACGGATAGGTGCAGCACGCAATTGGGCGCTGGCAGGGATACGATCCCGATTCAATTTGCGAAAGCCGAGCCATTTAACGGTTGCAACATTACCACTTGCAGTCAGAACTTTGTCACCCGCTTTCAGGGTTTCAACTTTAACTTCGCCTTCAGGCGTGGCAATGTGGGTGCCTTTAAGGTAGCAAGCAAACGTAACTGAACCACCGTCAATCACGAAATCTGAAGCTTCATGGCCCGGAGCTTCAAAACTTGCGACTGTAGTCTTAATACCAAACAGGCCAGTTGATTGGAAAATCAATTTTCCGTCCTGGTATACGGCTGAGTCCGCACCTGCCACCTGAATCTGGTCTCCGCCTGACAAGCCGGTGATATTGAATGAATTGCCCAGTCCAAGGTTGATAGCAGGCGGATCAAATTTCAAAGTCGTGCTACTGCTGCTGCCCATATCTACATTGACTGTTTTGCCTACATCCACGCCTAACAAACTGGCTGGTTTGAGATCCAGCGTTGCGCCATTTGACAGGTTGTAGTTGTATGTAGAGCCAGCGACCACCCCAGCAAGCCCGGCGACTTTCACATTTGACCCATCCAGAGTCAGGGTCGTGGTCCCGGCCACACCAGCATTGATAGCCTGCTGGATTTCCAAAACCTCGTCAGAATCGGTTGTATTAGTAATCGTTAACGAGGTGTTATTGGTAAGAAGGTTAACTTTTAAAACGTCATTATCATTGTAATCACTCTGGTCGACTGTCTGTACGCCAGAGCCTGCGATATCTAGATCTATTAAAGCCATTTATTTCACCTATCCATATAAGTTAATTTTTAAGGTCGGGGACCGGGCTTATATCTGCTTTTTCAGTCTACCGACTCGATAATTGACAGATATCTTAAATACCTGACCCTGCGATTATTGGCAATATGTAAGATAATGTCAATTAATATTTCATAAGTAATAAATAAGTAATATTATTTACCAATAAATTCATACGCTTATTATTATTTTGTGCGGTATTTAGCATCGAAGCTGAATATAGGAGGCAGAGTGGAGATTGAGCAATAGAGAATTTCAGACGAGAGGATGCAAACGAATATCTAAAGATGCAACGCATATGTCAGCGCATCCATAAATACAATGTTAATGTATCAAAAAATAATTTGCATAATAATACACAAACAGAAATAATTGTTATTAAACACATTTGTGATAACAAAAAAGACAAAAATGGCCAAACGACGCAACAGTATTTTAATTATTATTGATATGTTGATATTTATAACCAATAAACCTTAAAGTCCGGAGCACAGAGTCCCTTGGTCCGGCTTCAACCATGTGCCCATGGCAAGTACGGCCTTGAATAATTCGTCCGCTCACAATTCCAGAAGAATATCCAGATAGGTTCAAGG
>JBOIGK010000577.1:0-4722 GCA_050742695.1 Advenella sp.
GTCCTGATCGGTGCCCTCACTACGGCAGCCAGACGCGGTGTGCAAGTGGATATTGTCATCCCCGGCAGGAATAATCTGCGTCTAATTCAATACGCCATGATGGCCCAGATTGATCAGATCATCGAGACGGGTTGCCGGGTGTGGAAAGGATCCGGCAATTTTGATCACTCAAAGTTGATGACCGTGGACGACAGTTGGTCGCTGATCGGATCGTCCAATTGGGATTCACGCAGCCTGCGACTTAATTTCGAGATCGATATCGAAGTGTACGATCGACGCCTGGCTGGTTGGATCAACGATGCCATTGATAATGAAATTGTGCACGGTGAACGGGTGACCTTTGAATCCTTGCGCAAGCAGGGTTTGCTGGCGACGCTCAGGAACAAACTGATCTGGCTGGCGTCGCCCTATTTGTAGTGCACATGAGATAACTTGGCTCAATTGCGGATGCACTGAAAGAATAGACGGTACGAAAGAAGACCGCAGCACGCAATAGCAACTTGTGAATCAGAACCACACCAAGAGGAGAAGCATCAATGAGACAGACGCAACAGGACGGACTCAATACAACCGCGGACGGTCAATCAGCCCGTTCGCCATTGTCGGGCACCGCCATGAGCCGCCGGGGTTTTCTTACTGCGGCGACGGCAACGGCGCTCACATCTGCAGTTGTCGCCAGACCGGCCATGGCACGCAGTTTCGGACCACAGACAGAACCGATACGCTACCCAGACCCTGATATCGTGGCGCTCGACAAACGCTTCAAATACAAGCTGGGCAATGCTGCCATCATGCGCTTGCATACCGGCATGCAATGGGCGGAAGGCCCGGCCTGGAACGCGGTCGGCCGCTATCTGGTATGGAGCGACATTCCCAGCAACGAACAGTTGCGCTGGTCTGAAGAGGATGGGCATGTAGGTCGTCGCTTTCGCTCGCCGTCAGGCAATTCGAACGGCAACACCTTCGACTTTCAGGGCAGACAGCTTGCCTGCGAACATGATACGCGTCGCGTTGTGCGTTATGAACACAATGGCCAGGTGACGGTGCTTGCCGACAGTTTCGACAATAAAGGATTGAATGCGCCGAACGATGTTGTGGTGCATCCGAATGACGGTTCGATCTGGTTTACCGATCCCGGCTATGGCGCTTTAATGGAATATGAAGGCAACCGGCATCCGGCCAGCGCCGATTCAGTCAGCCCGATCCAGAAAGAAGCCGTTTACCGGATTGACGCGCAAACCGGCGCCATGACCAAAGTGGCAGATCAGCCGTTCAAACCGAATGGACTATGCTTCAGCCAGGACTACCGCAAGCTTTACGTCGCCGATACGGGGAACTCACACTATCCCTCGGCAAAGAATCAGATATGGGTCTTTGATATAGACGGCGCCAAACTGACCAACCCGCGCACCTTTGCGACCATGGAATTCGAAGGCAAGTCAGGCTCGGCCGACGGGATCCGCTGCGATGAGGACGGTAATATCTGGGCCAGTGCCGGTTGGGGCGGCGAAGGCTATGACGGTGTACACATTTTTGCTCCTGATGGCGTACGGATCGGACAAATCCGATTGCCGGAAATCTGCTCGAACGTATGTTTTGGCGGCGCCAAGCGTAACCGCCTTTTCATGACGGCCAGCCAATCGCTGTATGCCGTTTATGTGGAGACGCGCGGCGCGCATATTACATAAAAGCGCATCAAGCGCAACGGGCCGGCGATGCCTCAGGAATGTAAAAAACAGCGACCAGCCATTGAAGCGCAACGTGGGACCGACTATTGTCATTGCAACACATTTGTCAGGGCATCAGGCATGAGCGACGCCGCTGCCTGATGCGTCTTTGCACGGATGACTGATTGGCGCTTGATGCTACTTACCGGAGATTGAAATGATTAGCTATACCATGGTAGGAACCAATGACCTGGAACATTCTGTCCGCTTCTATGACCCGTTGTTTGCTCAAATGGGGCTGGAGCAGTGTTTCAGGGATGACAACTGTGTTTCCTGGGGCAAAAAATCGGATATTGCTTTTCCCCGTTTTTTTACCGGCTATCCTTTTGATGGGGAAAAAGCCAATGCGGGCAATGGCGTCATGACAGCTTTTGTGCTGGAAAATTCGGCAATGATTGATCGGCTTTATGCGATTGCTATGCGCGAAGGCGGCAGCGATGATGGGGAACCTGGATTTCGCCCACAGTATGGAAGGCCAGCATTCCTGGCGCCAAAGCCAAAGCCTTAAGGCTTATTGAGCTTGAAGAGTGTTCATGGAAATTTGGCTATGTCGAGTCGATCGAAAGGGAAATCGGACAAATTCTGGGATATTCGCAAGAAAGCACGGATCGTTATATTGAGAAATTGAAACAACAATATCCCGATCTTCCCGCGACGATTCCGGCCGAATGAGTCGCCCCCGATTGGTTGCCTGTAAATAGACTGATCGTCATTGTTGGTTGGGACAGGGGAATGGTCGTTTGTATTTTCGTTGGCAATAGCGCGCTGTAAAATGTACGAGTCCGAGAAATGGCAGGTCAGCGGGCGATTGGCGACTCTCAATATAGCAAGCAGTCGTATGTATCCATGTCAACATGAGGGGCCGGGTGATGGTCGATACGCCGTCTTTAAGTCATGACGATACGCGGGCTAATATCGCGGGCAAAACGGACAAAGAAGATACAACCTTAAGCCACTGATTTTTATAATAATTTGTGATGCTTGAAAGCAAGATGAGGTATAGTTGGTGCCTCCGGCGGGACTTGAACCCACAACCACCCGCTTAGAAGGCGGGTGCTCTATCCAGTTGAGCTACGGAGACAATCCAGCCCGTGATTCTAACCCGAACCTGCACCATGTGTCACTCAATTCGCTACAATAGGTGCATAGCCAGCCACAGAGTGAAATAATAATTATGTCCATACTTTTTGATGTACACCCGGTCAACCCGCAACCACGCCTGCTTAAACAGGCCGCGCAATTGCTGGATAATGGCCGATTACTGGCCATACCCACCGATTCCAGTTATGCGCTGGTGGCTCGCCTTGATGACAAAAATGCGGCGGACGGCTTGCGCCGCCTGCGCGGTCTGGACGAACGCCATCACCTGACTCTGCTGGTGCGCGATCTGGCGGAAATCGCCAAATTCGCCAAAGTCGACAACGCGCAATACCGCTTGCTGAAAAACGCGACCCCCGGCCCTTGGACGTTCATTCTTGAGGCAACCAAGGACGTGCCGCGCCGAGTCTCGCATCCTTCCCGCAAAACCATTGGCATCCGTGTTCCGGACCATCCGGTCACCTTGATGCTGATCGAGGAGCTGGGGACGCCCTTGCTGTCTACCTCCCTGATTCCCGAAGGCGAAGACATGCCGTTGAATGATCCTGATGAAATTACCGATCGTTACGGCCATGCGCTGGCCGGCGTGATTGCCAGCGGTTCATGCCCGACCCAGCCGACCACGGTCATTGACCTGACGACCGCGACGCCTGCCATTATCCGCAGGGGTTCAGGGGATCCGGCAACGATTGGCCTGCCTGAGTGAGATTGCGGTTCCTGATGTAAACGGCGGTATCGCTGGCAAAACGGCCGGTCGAATCTGGTCGCCTGTCAGCGGCAGATGCCGATTGAAACGTGTTTTACGGGATTGTCATGAAATTTTCTATTAATTTTATGCATTTCAATTAAACTACCGAATTAGCTATATGCTAGGCATTTAATATCAACCTTTTCTGGACGTTTCTATCATGGCGGTCGACAGTTCTTCGTATCCTGTATTCACCGGCAGTTTTCCTGCCCTTGTGACTCCAATGCAACCCAATGGGGACATAGATTACGACGCATACAAGAAGCTGATCGACTGGCATATCCAGGAAGGATCTGACGGTCTGGTGGTTGTGGGCACGTCGGGCGAATCGCCCACGGTAGATGTGAGCGAACATACCGATCTTATCCGGGTGGCGGTAGAGCATGTGGCCGGACGAATTCCGGTGATTGCCGGAGTAGGCGCAAACTCAACTGCAGAAGCCATTCACCTGACCAAAAAGGCCAGGGAAATGGGCGCCGATGCGGGTCTGTCGGTCGTGCCGTATTACAACAAGCCCACCCAGGAAGGTCTGTTCCGCCATTTTGAGGCTATTGCCCGCGAAGGCGGCCTGCCCATCATGCTGTACAATGTGCCCGGTCGCACCGTTGCGGATTTGTCCAATGATACGATATTGCGGCTGGCGCAAGTGCAGGGAATTATCGGCATCAAGGATGCCACCGCTGATATTGCCCGCCTGGGCCTGTTGCTTCGAGATAAACCAGAGTACTTTCAGGTTTTCAGTGGCGACGATCCCACTGCAGCGGCACTGATGCTGCTGGGCGGCAACGGCAATATTTCGGTCACGGCCAATATAGCTCCCGCGCTGATGCACGAACTTTGTGTAGCGGCACGCTCTGGCGATGTGCCGCGGACGCGTGAACTAAATGCGAAACTGGCACATGTCAATAAAGTGCTCTTTGTCGAAGCCAATCCCATTCCGGTCAAATGGGCACTTGTGCAAATGGGCCTGATCCAGGCCGGATATCGGCTCCCAATGTGTGATCTGGGCGCCCAGCATCATGAAACTGTTCTGACTGCCCTGAAAGATCTCGGGCTGGTCAAATAATATAGGATTGAGAATATGCGTATGAATGCACGCTTTCTTGCAGTATCTGGTTTACTGTCACTCACCCTCCTGGCAGGATGTAA
>JBOIGK010000578.1:0-3573 GCA_050742695.1 Advenella sp.
GGCCAGCCAACTGCCGGGAGAAAAGTTGTAGACGCTACGCGTGTAGCGACCGTTCAGCCTTGGCACGGGTGAAAAAGCGCGTTCAAAATCCGCCATCCACTGGAGTCCGACGCCGCCCGGACATTAATTCGAAGCACTCATGCGGCGTGGCGAGAGCACCCTCCCTGGACGCAAAGCACCTGTCTGCTGTCCATCCCAGACCCTGACACCGTTTACCCAGACCGCCTCGATGCCTTTGCTGGCCCTGATCGGGTTTTCAAACGTCGCTATATCGGCTACGCTATCCAGATCAAACATAACAAGATCTGCGAAGTAACCTTCGCGTATCAGACCTCGCTCATGCAATCCGTAATTTTCAGCGGCAAGACCTGTCATTCGGTGAATCGCATCCGGAAGTGTCAGCAATTTGCGCTCCCGTACCATCGTGCGCAACACGTTAGTAAACGTCCCCCACTGCCTGGGGTGAGGATGTGAGTCAAAGGGAAGCCCATCCGAGCCCACCATTGTCATCGGAAATTTGAAAATCCGACACACATCTTCTTCATCCATGAGAAAGTAGATAGCGCCTGCCGGACTCAATCGCTCGAACGTCTCTTGCTCATCCAATTGCCACTCGTTCATGATTTGACTGAAATCCCTGCCGGCAACTTCCGGATGATTCTGACACCATGTAATCATGGTGCGACGCGAGATACGCACCCGATCCAGACGCAACATTGTCGAGGTGGCAGGATAAGGGTGACAATCAAGGCAAACGGGCTGCAGCTGCGCAGCCTCAGCGATCATCTTCAGGGTTTCGCGTGACCGTCCGTGATTTTTCTCACCAGCCAGTTTGTGATGCGAAAAAACGACTCGACAGTCAATCGCTCTGCCGATCTCCAGAGCCTCTTGCATCGCCATAACGATGTGGTCCGCCTCGTCTCGCAGATGAGTTGCATATATGCCGCCTTGCTCTTTCAAGGGCAAACACACGTCGATAATTTCGTCTGTGGTTGCCGCCGCCGCTGGAGGATAGAAAGTGCCGGTAGATACGCCGAACGCACCCGCGTCAAGGGCCTCTTGAAGCAATCGGCGCATGGCCTGCCGCTCGGCAGGTGATGCAGCACACGATGTGTCGTTCATCACTCCAACCCTTAGCGTCGTATGGCCTACCAACGGTATAACGTTAACGGCGGCTGGCGCAGCACGTAACGCTTCAATCCAGGATCTGAAGGAGGGAAAACGAAACAGGTCCAGCGGTCCCAGTAAGTCTAACGGTTGTGGCACAGCCATTCTGGCCAATGGCGCCAAACTGATGCCGCAATTTCCCGTTACCACGGTAGTAATGCCTTGCGATACCTTTGGCAACATGTCGGGATGTGCCAATAAATACCCATCATCATGGGTGTGGGAATCGATGAAGCCAGGCGCGATCATGTACCCGGTGGCATCAACCACCGACACATCAGAAGGATGCTGAAACTGGCCCAGGCAAACAATACGTTCGCCATAGAGGCCGATGTCAGCCTCAAATAGCGCTTTCCCGCTTCCATCAATGACTGTTGCTCCCGCGATTACGGTGTCCATTTGCATTTGCTTTTCCTGTCTATGGCGTTTCTGGCTCAATTGAGTTTCTCAATGCCAGCCGTTTCGATAATCTGGCGCCACTTCCTGGTTTCCGAATCAATCAGGCGGGTAAATTGCTCAGGAGAGCCCCCCACCGGCTCCGCGCCCAATGAAGCAAGCCCTTTGAGCACCTCGGGCGCTCCAAGTGCGTTGCCCAGTGCCTTATTCAAAGCCTGAACAATGTCGCCTGGCGTCCCTTTTGGTGCGACCACTCCGCCCCAGGCAATTGTTTCATAGCCTTTGACACCAGCCTCATCCAACGTAGGCACCTCGGGCAATAGCTCCAACCGTTTCAGGCTACTGACCCCCAACGCCCGAACCTTACCGCTCTTGATCATCGGCATCGCCTCGGACGAGTTGGTGAACATGAAATCCAGCCGTCCGCCGACAAGATCCTGTAATGCTGCCGGCCCTCCCGTATAGGGGATAAACTGTATTTCAATATTTGCCAGGCTTTTGAACAATTCACCACCCATATGCCCGGTGGTACCCACACCCGAGGCGCCATAAGATAGCGTGTTTGGCGCCTTGCGAGCCTTGTCTATCAAATCCGTAACGCTTTTTACCGAAGAATCTGCAGGTACAATCAATACGTTGTATAAGTTAAACAGATGTATAACGGGCGTAAAATCGGCTTGCACATCGTAGTTCAATGTATTGAACAAAGAACGGTTCACTGCCAGCGTATTGATATTGCCATAACCAATGGTATAACCATCCGCTGCAGCACGCTTTAATTGCACCATGCCAATGCTGCCCGCAGCGCCAGGGCGGTTTTCAACAACAAACGTCGCATTCATCTCTTGCGAAACCTGGTTCATTACCAGGCGGGACAGCACGTCTGGCGATCCTCCCGCGGCCGAAGGCAAGACGAATGAAACGGGTTTTTGAGGCCACTGTCCCGTTTCGGCGTGAGCCAACGCCATCAGGCAAGAGGATGCGGACAGCATGATTAGGGCCAGCACCAGCGGGATAATTCGAAACATAGCGGTCTCCTGTTTTCATTTTATGCAGTGTCGCCTAGATTAGCACCGACACATAACAACCCCCTTATCGAAAAATATCGCCAAGCTATAATCCGACGTTATCGATAAAGACTGGAAGCCGTATGGAAAATGACGATTTTTCTGACTATATGGGTGCCGATGCCGGCCATGCCAGGCCACCGCTGAGTCTTCGACAAATCGAGGTCTTTCGCACCATTATGGTCGCTGGCTCGATCAGTAGCGCCGGCCGGGCACTACACGTGTCCCAGCCAGCCATCAGCAGAGTACTTGCTCTGACAGAAAGCAGACTTGGCTACCTGCTTTTTGAGCGAGCTCGCAATGGCCTGCACCCGACCCCCGAAGCAAGACGTTTATACACGCAAGTAGAAGAAGTCTATAACACTGTGCAGCGAGTAAATAGTCTTGCGGCATCACTAGGCAACGATGGATCAGGGCAACTGAAAATTATCTCAAGCGCCACTTTTGGCCAAAAACTGATTCCTCAGGCTCTGGCCTATTTCAGAGCCAGCAACCAAAGCGCCAACGTCGACCATCGCAATGTCACGTTCGACGAACAAGTTGCTTATTTTTTGAGCGGGCAGGCAGATATCGGCATCTCAATGAACGCATCGGATCATCCGCATTTGAGTTCGGTGAAAATTGGGGAGCAACCGATTGTCTGTATCGTTCCCAAAGACCACCAGCTTGCCAGTCATGATGTGATTGCGCCGCATGATTTTACAAACGCTGCCTGGATAGGCTATCCGCAAAACACGCCACTGGCCCATGCGCTATTGAACTTCTTTGGAGAACGCGGCGCCCACTGCCCTGCAGCAATAAAGGTTCGCTCCCCAGTCAGCGCTTACGCCTTCGTCCTGCAGGGACTGGGGCCTGCCCTCGTCGACCGCAGTTGCCTGCCCGGCGAAAACGAAGCCATTATTATCAAACCGATATCCCCCGCTGCCAAGATAGACATCTGGGT
>JBOIGK010000579.1:0-4979 GCA_050742695.1 Advenella sp.
CTTGACTTTCTTTTGCTTAATGTGGCTTTAATTTTTCAAGCGGAAGCTGGATACATAGTTATCGCACATCTGCCGGGCCGATTTTGCTGCCTTGACCGGATAGTCACACATGACGTTGAATACGCTGTCAGCTGTTTTCGATAGCCGCATGACAATTGCGCGCGAAGTGCCTTCGAAGGCCGTATGCGCCACCTCTTCAGGTCCTTGCTGCGTTACGCTAATGGCAGGTGCCATCGCTCCCAGGTTGGCTGCTGTGCGTGTAATAAAATTGCGCAAGTCCAGGTCTTTTTGTCTTGCGGTACGCACGGTTTCTATCGTGCCAAACTCCATGTCATCGACGCTTTTGCTGCCAATGCCATGCATCGTCAACGTGCCGATGTTTGGATCTTCCGTCGTTATTGTGTAGTCGTTAAAAGGAATTGGCGATATTATCGAAAAATGGCCTCTGGTTGATGCAGCGGGGTACAGGCCATCCGCATTTTTTTGCTGCACCATTTGGCGGTGCATTTCCAGTTTGGGCGCAGCGGCCAAGACGCAGGGCGGATATCCTCCTATGGAAAAGCAGACCAGCGCGGCGGTCAACCGCCTGGTTACGATTTCAGTGGCAGCGGGGACCATCTTACGGTTTTCACCGGCATGCTGGCCTGCGATGGTTTTATCCAAGTTTGGCACCTGACTGCTCCACAAGGGATTTCCAGATAGGCATATCACGCTCGTAATTTTTGCGAAACGCCTCGGGCGTATTGATGAGCGGTTCAAAACCTGCGGCCAGAATTTTCTGACGGATATCGGCATCCTTCGCAATTTCGGCCAAGTGTGATTGTAGCTGGTCAATGATTTTGCGCGGCGTGTCCGCTGGTGCCGCCATTGCCACCCAACCTGCAATGGAATAGGCTTCGTCTGCCACGCCTTGCTCCTTGATGGTGGCCACCGCAGGAAGAATTTCCATGCGTGCTGTCCCGGTAACACCGATAATCTTGATGCGGCCGGCATCGATAAAGGGCTTGGTATTGAGTGCGCTGGCAAAGCACATTTGGATTTGTCCACCAATCAGATCCTGAAGCATTGGCGTCTCACCTTTATATGCTACGTGTACCATCCCGGCATCCATACTTTTGCTCATGTAGGCGCCGGCCAAATGTGCGTATGAGCCGACGCCCCAGGATCCATACGTCAGCTTGCCCTTGTTCGCCTTACTATAGGCCAGTAGCGCATTCATATCATTCGCAGGCAATGATGGGTGCGCAACCAGCGTGACAGGCGCAATGGCTATCTGAGAAAGCATCAGCAGGTCTTTCTGTGGGCTGTACGGTAATTTTTCATATAAAAACTGGTTGATCAACATCGATGTACTAAGCGATAGCAATAGCGTGTAACCATCCGCACGCGATTTTGCGACAGCATTGGTGCCAATAATGCCTGATGCACCAGCCTGATTTTCCACGACCACAGGTTGACCCATGCGTCTGGATAGGGCCTCGGCGATGGTGCGCGCAATAATGTCCGTGGCACCGCCCGCATTGAATGGAACGATCAGTCGAATAGCCTTGGTCGGCCATTTCTCGTTGTCAGGTTGAGCCCTGACGTTCAGCGCTGCTGCGCTACTGATGGCGATCAAAGATTGCACCAATGTGCGGCGCCGGATGGATATAGCCATACTCTTGTCTCCTTACACCGATGTCGTTTTTTTTGTCAGTATAGCTTCAACGTCGGTCAAGTGCACTCACTTATTCTGAGCCGCGAGCGTTATACCGTACCGCTAAGCAGTAAGGGGTATCCATTGAAAATGGCAATTGCCCGCAAATGTGCATCGGGATTTCGTCGTCTTGTAGAGTAAAACGGTATATGGACTAAAGTACGTAGAATTTAATCGAAAACAAGTGGCATATGGCGCCGCCCAGGACAAACAAATGCCAGGCGCCATGAGCATGGCGAAATTGCCATTTATTAGAATAGAAAATGGTTCCTATCGTGTAAAGCATCGCGCCGATTAAAAGAAATGACAATGAGATGGTACTAAAAAATCGCCATTCACGTAGAACAGAAATGACGCCTATCCAGCCGAGAATGAGATAAATCCATATTGACGGGGCACCGTCATTTTCCATAAGAATTTGTTGATAAATACCCAAAATGGATAGACTCCATATGAGGGCAAGTAAAAACCAGGACTCATAACCCATGCCTGCTCTCAGGACAAATGGCGTAACTGTGCCTGCAATAAGAAGATAAATGGAGCAGTGGTCGAATCGTTGCCAGAATTTCTTAAGAGGCTCTCGTGTGCCATGGTAAATCGTCGATGTTATGAAAAGTAACGTTACAGTTATTGAAAAAACGAAAACACCAGAGATTCTAAATAAATCTCCCGCGTGGATTACGTTGTTCAACAAGTAAACTGATCCACTCAACATGACGACAAGTCCGGCTAGATGGCTCAGACAGTTAAATCGTTCACCCGGATACATAATATACTTTTTGTGTGAAGGTGGATTTGACCTGAAAATCGATAAATAAAGGTGATTTACAGGGAATTTTTTACTGCCGCTTAACACTGCAAGTGCAATATTCTGGCTGGCTATGGTCAGTCATGAATCTAAGGGATATTCTAATCCTCTTTTGATGTTATATTTTGCTAAATTTGCAAGTCGCGCAACGCGCACGGTTGACCAAAATCTTACAAATAGAAGGACACTGACGCATGAATGATCAACTCAAATATGGTCTTGGCGTATGTTTGCTTTTGGTTCCTTGCCTGGCAAGCGCTCAGGAAGCGCCGAGTTTTGACTGCGCCAAAGCAAAGACCCAAGTTGAAAAAGTTCTTTGTTCTGGTGGCAACTCGGGTATGGGGTGGATAGACCAGACGATGGCAAACCTATACAAGGCCATCCGCAAAGTGCCTGAGACAGATCTCGCTGCGCTTGAGTCCGGCCAGCGTGCCTGGTTGGCAAAGCGTAATCAGTGCAAAGGTTCTGATGAGAATGTGATGAACTGCCTGATCGATAGTTATCGCGCCCGCTATATTGAACTCAGTTCATCTTATGATAAACAACAATACACAGGCCACTTCAGCAATAAGAAGGGGGTTCTTGACAGTGTCCTATTTCCAGATACAAGCCTGTCGGTCAATATATCGACCGATGTGGGGGCTCCTTCCTATGATTCGTGTTCGGTAGCCTTTCTTGCGCCACTGGTAGGCACCGCTGTTCACCATGTTTTTACAGGGCAGGAGACCGGAACAAATGATCGATGCACAGTAGATTTAAAAGTATCCGGCTCACAATTTGCGGTCAAACCCAAGGGTTGCCAGTCCTTTTGTGGAAATGCTGCGTCGTTTGATGGCATATACAAGAAGAAATGAAGCCATGGCCGGTTGCGACGTGAGGGTCTTCGAAAATTAACTTATTAATATTAAAAATTGAATGACTGGTCTCAGCCTGGGTTTATTATTCGCCTGTAGACCGAATGAGCAGAAAATGCCAATCGCGCAAATTAGGGAATACTTTCCATGATAGAGCCTTATAATGTTGAATTAATTGAACATTATTTAGAAAAACGCTCTGCCAGATAGCCATTCACACTATGCATTACGGCTGTCTGAGCTGAATCGTTATTGATAGGCAACCCCACGTTGAAGAGTTGTTGCGCTTCACACCGCGTTGAGAATTGTTCGAACCTCCCCAAAAAAAAGCGATATCTCAGCTATTTTTGCGCGACGCCTCGGTGCGCTGTACCGCTGCCCGCTGTTCACTCCTGTCCCTGGCCTCTGTACACCAAGATATCCGGACAGGCTTTTTTTAGCACCATTTTTAGAATTCCCCATGGAAATTAAAGTCAACTTTCTCGACAAGCTACGCCTTGAAGCCAAATTCGATGATTTCACGGTTGTGGCCGATCAGCCGATCCGTTATAAGGGCGATGGCTCGGCGCCGGGTCCTTTCGATTATTTTCTGGCTTCATCGGCCTTGTGTGCAGCTTACTTTGTGAAGTTGTACTGCGTCACCCGCAATATTCCTACGGAAAATATCCGCCTGTCGCAGAATAATATTGTGGACCCGGAGAACCGGTACAAGCAGATTTTCAAGATTCAGGTCGAGTTGCCTTCGGATATTGCAGAGGGGGATCGTCGGGGTATTTTGCGCTCTATTGAGCGCTGTACGGTGAAAAAAGTCGTGCAAACCGGACCTGAGTTTGTCATTGAAGAGGTAGAGAACCTGGATGCAGATGCTCAGTCCTTGCTGACATTAAATCCCGCTTCTGATGCCAGTACCTATATAACGGGCAAAGATCTGCCGCTGGAGCAGACTATCGCCAATATGTCCTGCATTCTGGCTAGCCTGGGTATCAAAATTGAAATCGCCTCATGGCGCAATATTGTTCCCAATGTCTGGTCGCTGCACATTCGCGACGCGCACTCGCCCATGTGTTTTACCAATGGCAAGGGGGCGACCAAGGAAAGCGCGCTGGCCTCAGCGTTGGGGGAGTATATCGAACGCCTCAATTGCAACCATTTCTACGCCGGTTCCTTTTGGGGGGAGGATATCGCCAACGCGCCGTTTGTACATTATCCGAATGAGCGCTGGTTCCAGCCGGGTCCCGCGGATACGCTGCCCGCTGACATTCTGGATGCATACTGCCTGCAAATTTATAATCCGGAGGGCGAACTGCGCAGCTCGCATCTGTGCGACACCAACTCAGGCAATATGTCGCGCGGCATCTGTTCGTTGCCGTTTGTACGGCAGTCAGACGGCAATGTGGTGTATTTTCCGTCAAACCTGGTCGAGAACCTATACGTCAGCAATGGCATGAGTGCCGGCAATACGCTGGTAGAAGCGCAAGTACAATGCTTGTCCGAAATTTTTGAACGGGCGGTAAAGCGCGAAATTCTAGAGGGCGAAATCGCATTGCCTGATGTGCCGCAAGACGTGCTGGCGAAATACCCGGGCATTCTGGCGGGCATTCAGGCATTGGAAGAGCAGGGC
>JBOIGK010000580.1:0-2965 GCA_050742695.1 Advenella sp.
GTGTCAGAGGACGGATGGGCGTAATGCTGCCGCCGGCCGGTGTGCCCGGGCCTGTTGTTTTGCCGGGCTGATGCTCTGCCTGTACTCGCTCAAAAACCGGGCCCCATGAGGGATGCGATTTCTCGGCGGGAAGCAATGTGAAATTGGGATTCAGTGTCAGAATTTGTTCAAAAGTGCTGGTACAACTGCGCTTGGCTTCGGTCAGGCACTCGCTGAATGCCTTGTACTTGAGTGCACTCGTGTGCAGCGCAACCGAGCCGGTGTTCAGTGTCGGCGTATTCGTCACTTGTGTAATGACCGCGTCGTATTGTCCTGCCATAAAACTTTCACGTATCGGCCGAATTTGTACTTCTTCGGACGAGGACAGCGCAGTTGAATCGGAACTACTCCACAGGGAGCAGGCCGACATGAGGACACCAGCAGCAAGTACACCGGGCAGCAGAAATACACGTGAAGCGTTCATTTTTTTGAATTGAGACATGTTTGTGTAATAGAAATATTTAATAATGCTGTTTGATATAGCCTGTTAATGCAAATGAAATATACCGTTTTATTACGGCGGATGACAAATGCAATCGCAAATGCAGATCAGTCACTGTGCTGCCATTTCTGCGAAGGAGGTGTCCTTCATTGGAGTGTTTACGGCAACAGGACTGGGTACTGAATATATTAATACTTGCAGATGACAATAACATGTTAATTCAGCAGCGGCGTGCTTAAGAAACGTAAATTATGTAACATACAGGTAACTTTGGAAAAATACTGTTTAATTTAACTACACCTTGGTTAATTTCAGTAAGAGTATAGGTTTTTGTGCTTGATGTTTTGGTCTGTCACAAACACAATTGAAATTGACGAATTTACCGGGCGTGCGGGCACGCTGGCGGACAGGACCTGGCGGGTGCTAAGCCCTTGCGGATGTGTCTTTACGGCGGCTATTATGGCGGTCATGCATACGGTCAGACACTTGCACGCTATTTGATAAGGACGAGGCAAATGACATTTATTTATAACAAGATCATGCAACTGGGGACGGTCGGCCTGATCGCCGCCGGTGTGCTGGCCGGATGTGCATCTACCGAATCCAAAATGGCTGTTCCTTATATTGTAGAGTTAAAGGCGGATAGTCAGGTAAACCCTAATGCTTCGGGCAAAGCGTCACCTGTTAAGGTCACCGTCTATGAACTGAAGTCCACCAATGCCTTTGACACGGCAGACTATTTTGCCCTTATGAAGGACCCGAGTGCAGTACTTGGCGATCAAATGCTTGAAGTCAATTCCCGTATCATCAAGCCAGGCAGTACCGAAGAAATCAAGGCATCGGGAAGCACCCAGGCCAAGGCGCTGGGCATTGTTGCCTCGTACCGCGATCTGAACAACAGTCAATGGCGCCTGGTGGTAGATTTGCCTGAAGCCGAGACGACCAATTTCTACAAATTCTGGCAGTTCTCTCCTGATGAAAAGCGAATTCGCATCGATGTGCAGAGAGCCGCTGTCAACGTCAACAAAACAGAACCAAAATAAATTAAATTGCAGATTGTTTTATGAGCATAAAAGATAAAGTAGTCTGGTCGGAGGGGATGTTTCTTCGCCCTCATCATTTTCAGCAGTTCGAACGATTTCTGGAACACAATCTGCGGGTACGCATTGAAAGTATCACAAGTGTGTTCTGGGGGTTTCAGGACCTGGATATTGACATTGATGCCCTGGCGCTGGGCAAAGTTGCGCTGAAAAAGGCAACGGGCATGTTTCCCGATGGTACGCCGTTTAGCTTTGATGCAGAGTCGGCGCCATTTGCCCTGGAGGTGCCAGCCGGTACGCTGGATAAACGGGTATACCTGGCGATACCGCGAGTACGCGAAGGTGCTGAAGATGTTGTGTTCGAAGAGACGACCGACTCTCTGGCCCGCTATAGCGTTATTGAAGACGAAGTTGTCGATACCTGTGAGGTTTCCCTTGGAACGGCGGTGGTTCAGGTCGGGCGGTTGCGTTTCCGACTAATGCTGGAATCCGATTTTGGCGACGAATGGATCGGCATGCCGCTGGCCTGGATTACCGAACGCAGCGCCGACAACAAGGTGGTTCTTGACTTTACTTATATCGCACCGATTCTGTCGAGCAGTGTGAGTTTTGCCTTGACCAGCTTTATCCGCGAACTGTTCGGGCTGCTCAACGCCCGCAGCGAACTGCTGGCGGCGCGCCTGAATCAGCCGGGGCGTGGCGGCGTTGCCGAGGTCTCGGAGTTCCTGATACTGGAAACCATCAATCGCTATCGTGGCGCCTTATGGCATATGATCACACTTGGCAACTTGCACCCCGAACGCATCTTTCACGACTTTCTGATGCTGGCCAGTGATCTGGCTACCTTTACCGGTACGGGAAAACGAATGGAAACGTTCCCCGCTTATGTGCATGACAATTTGCGACTCAGCTTTGAGCCGTTGATGCAAGTGCTGCGTCGTGCGCTGACGACCATTCTGGAAGAGCAGGCTATTCGCATACCGCTGCACGACAAAGGGCAGGGGCTACGGGTGGGGCAGATTACCGATCCGCATCTGTTGCAGTCTGCCGAATTTATTATTGCCGTTCATGCCGATATGCCGGCCGAGCTCACGCGAACCCGCTTTCCGGCACAGGTCAAATTGGGACCGGTCGAACGTATCCGTGATCTGGTGCATCTGCAGTTGCCGGGTGTTTCACTCAAGCCCGTCACCAATGTACCGCGTCAGTTACCGTACAGTGCCGGGCATATTTATTTTTCTCTGGAAAAAACCGGCGATATGTGGACGCAACTGGAACGCACCGGCGCGCTGGCGCTACATCTGGCCGGGGACTTTCCAGGGCTGACACTTGAGTTCTGGGCGGTCAGAGAGGATCGGGATAGATAAACATGGCAGAAAATTTCGCGGGGACGCCGATTGGTCCCTGGGCAAACTCCACCGCAGTGCCCGATGCAGGCAAATTG
>JBOIGK010000581.1:0-3295 GCA_050742695.1 Advenella sp.
AACAAGGTGCGCGCTGCGCAAACGCTTATTGCGGCTGGCGCCGATGTCAACGCAAAAGACAATATCAGTGACAGCGCCTATTTGTATGCCGGCGCCAGGGGGCATTTGGAAATTCTCAAGCTTACGCTGGCTCACGGCGCTGATCTCAAAAGTACTAATCGGTATGGCGGAACGGCACTGATTCCTGCTGCGGAACGCGGCCATGTCCAAACTGTCAAAACGCTGATTGAAGCCGGTGTCGATGTTGACCACGTTAATAATCTGGGATGGACTGCATTGCTGGAGGCAATTATTCTTGGCTCAGGTGGTGAGCAGCACCAGCAGATCGTGGACGCTCTGCTCAAGGCGGGGGCCAATCCTAATCTGGCTGATCGCGAGGGCGTTAGCCCACTTGCGCACGCGCGTTCACATGGCTATCGCGAAATAGAAAACATGCTGCGCGCCGCTGGCGGGCGTTGATAGTTGAAAGGGTACATCAATGCAACAGAATATAAATTTTCTCCAGCAGGCGATCGAGCTTGCCTATACCAATGCAGAAAAGGGTGGCCGCCCATTTGGGGCTTTGGTCGTTCGCGATGGCCAGGTGATTGCCCAGGCGGTCAACGAAATCATAACGACCAACGATCCTACCGCGCATGCCGAGTTACTGGCGATCAGGGCGGCCAGTCAGCATCTGGGTTCAGCCAGTCTGGCTGGGTGCAGTGTCTTTGCCAGCGGTCACCCATGCCCCATGTGCATGGGTGCAATGAGGCTGGCGGCTATCAAAGAAGTGACCTACGCCTATAGCAATGAAGACGGTGCGCCCTATGGCCTTTCTACCGCAGAAATATATGCCGACCTGGCCAGGCCCTTTGCCGAACAGTCCATGACCATTCGTCATGTGCCCACCCGGCTTGCTGCCAGGCCCGACCTGTACGCTCATTGGAAACACCAGGAACAAAAAGGGGCTTGAATTCATGAGGTGGGTCCAATCGCCGCTTGTGCGAGCCATGCTTGTCGCAACAGTTGCACTGATAGGGTTTAATCTGCGACCCTTCATCACTAGTATCGGGCCCCTTGCCGGTAATATTCGGGAGCATACGGGGCTGGGCCTGCAAGGCATGGCCATGCTTACGCTGGTGCCGATGTTGCTGATGGGCGGAGTGGCATTTATCGGACCAGCCCTGCAAAGTGCGTTTGGTGCGCGCCGTTCCGTCATTGCTGCATTGCTGGTGATCTGTTGCGGTTGCGCTTTGCGTCTGCTGAGCATGAGTGGCTGGAGTCTTATTGCGACGGCAGCGTTGATTGGTTTGGGTGTCGCAGTGATACAAGCGATTTTTCCGGGGATCATCAAGCGTGAGTTTGCCCGTCATGTCGGTCCCATGATGGGGCTGTACTCGGCAATGCTCATGGGCGGTGGAGCGCTGGGCGCACTCACTGCACCTGCCGTGTCGTCGAGCACAGGACTCTGGACCGTTGGCCTGGCCTGGTTTGCATTGCCGGCCTCTGTCGCACTCTTGCTGGCATGGTCTTTTCTGCCGATTGATACTCGCATGAGCAAGACTGAAGGCGTTGCCCGGTTTTTGCTGGCCCGACCTCGTACATGGCTTTTGATGCTCTGCTTCGGATTGATGAATGGGGGTTATACTTCTGTGGTCGCCTGGCTGGCGCCGGCTTATCAGGAGCGAGGCTGGAGCGCCGAGGGCAGTGGCGGCTTACTGGCAGTGTTGGCGGTGAGCCAGGCGCTGTCGGCGCTTACGCTACCATTGTTTGCCAGGAACGCATCGGATCGCCGGCCCGGGTTATGGTTCACACTTGTGATGCAGGGCATCGGTTTTGCGGGTTTGGCGTTAGCACCGGGCTACGCTGCGCTTGGCTGGGTAATCATGCTGGGCTGCGGCCTGGGCGGCTGCTTTGCCTTAATGCTGATCGTGGCACTGGATCATCTGCCTGATCCTGCACAGGCCGGGGCGCTCTCGGCACTCATGCAGGGTGGTGGTTTTCTGATCGCCGCGGCGCCGGCCTGGCTTGTCGCCGTACTGCATGAGGCGACGGGTAGCTACAAGGCAGGATGGATGGGACATCTGGCAACCGTGCTCGTTGTCGCCCTCCTGGTCTTGCGCTTTTGCCCCGGGCGTTATGCAAGTGTCATGCGCGCGCCGGCAGCCAGACGCAGGCAACAGGATGCATTGCTGCCCACTGCCACGGTCACTGCGACGCCAACCCCAGATGCGCGTTGAATCGTCAGTCGCTTGCGCGATTGCGATATTCGACCGGATGCCAGCTGAAACTGCTCTTGGCCTCGGAGCGGACATGGCCGATCCCGGGGAATGGCAAGTGGGGTGCGGCGATCAGTTGGCGCTTGCCGGCGAAATCAGAAAATGCGTTTTTTCTTACGGATACGGCATCTTCCGGCTTCAGGTCATAAACAATCGCGATGTCCGGTTCGGGAAACTGCAAGGACTCAACATGGACAATGTCGCCAACGAACACCATAGATTTGCCTTGGCTGCTGACGGTAAAGAATGCGCTGCCGGGCGTATGCCCCGGGTGAATAGACGCTTTTATACCGGGAAGGACGGTTTGCCCGTCATCAAAAGTTTTCACTTTTCCCAGTTTGTCATATACACCGATCGTCTTGATCGCTTCTGCGAAATACTTATCATCATAGCCTGTTTTCTTGGCATTGCCGGCGTCCAGGAAAAAGGCCAGGTCGGGTGCACCGACATGGACGGTGGCATTTGGAAATGCAGGTTTGCCGTTTTGTACCAGGCCACCGGTGTGGTCAGTATGAATATGTGTAATAAGCACATCGGTAACTTGTTCGGATTTGATTCCTACGCTGGTCAGGCTATCATAAAGTTTGCCGCCGAAGCCGGGCCCAAAAAGCTCACCCGAGCCGGTATCGACCAGAATAATACGTTCGCCGTCGCGAATCACAAATGCATTGATCGATGCTTCTACCGGGTTCGCAAGAAATGCCTTGCTCAGCAAATTGTCGATATGAGAATGTGATGGACCAATCAGTAGTTGATACAGATCCTGGGGCACGGTGCCATCAGATATGGCGGTAATGGTCAGGTTGCCAAGGGGCATGGAATAGGCGTCGGCCACTTGCTTATAAGTAGCGGTCTTTGCAACAGGCGCTGCCTGGGCAGAAGCAGGCAGGGCTAAGGCAGGCAGGGCGATCACACTTGCGATGGCCAGGACACCAGAAAAAAGAAGGGGGGTAATACGTGACATTTTGTTGATTTTCCATGTTTGGGTGGGCAAATCACATCATGCGTCATTGTCTGGCACTGCACAAATCGTAAAT
>JBOIGK010000582.1:0-3152 GCA_050742695.1 Advenella sp.
GCGCAACTACAAGTGTAATGAACCGGAAAAAACCAGCCAGCCTGCACGCCAGCGATCAACCGCTACTCGATTTATGCCTTGCCCTGAAGCAATCAGGCTGCATTGTTGAAGATCGTTATTGGGAAAACCTGATTCAGACGTCCCTTCTGGATATTTTCAAACAGAACCGCAAAAAGACGGTGGAACGACTGCTGGACCATTTGTCCGATAGCGATTCCGAAACCCATGACATTCTGCTGGAAAATGCAGAAACGCTCTCGGAGTCCTGCGAATGGATCCACGATGGCGTGACCTACGACTGCGTGTTCGTGGCAATCCCGGTCATCGCCTGGACCCGTTTCGAGATTCCCCTGCCCATCCTTGACGGCCCCGCACAGCTAGCGCTCAGCAAGCTGCTTGGTCAGCATATTGCCGCCAGTGACGTGCGAATGGCCATCCATCCGCAAATTCTCAGCGTCGATCAGATGCCCCGCTCGTTTACCGGCGTTTTCCAGTGGATGATGGCCATTACCGGCAAAGTTTTCGGCACGCAGGTTCGTTCCGGCGTGCCGGTTGATGACCTGTCCGAAGATATGCAGTTGATGTCGGATAGCCGCTTCGTGCTGGCTGCTTTTTGCACACCGAAAGGCCAGGCGGTTTTCCGCTGGCAACAAGCCCAGGGTCCGTTCAGCGAGCAGCGCCAGGCCTGCCTAGACAATTGGCGTATCGTGGCAGCGCCGCTGTTCCAGAAGCTGCTGCCGGCCTGTGGCATAGAACTCATGCTGCCCGACGCCTTTTATATTGCCAACCGCCAGGCTGATAAACGTATCCGCTATGCAGCCATCACAGCGGCCACACAATGGCTGCAAACTGTCTTTGACACCACACCGGATGCCTTTCGCGCCACCGTCGGCCTGTATCAGGACGACGCCTTGCGGGAGATAAGGATCGGCTTTACGCTGCTGCAATCGCATGAAGTGATTTACGGGTGCCTGTGGCCGGTCTTTCCTGACGAGACAGAAGATCAGCAACTGGAGACCATCAACGATTTTGCTCAGCTCAATACGTTACTGGATCATCTGCAGAACAACGGTATCCGCCATATCACCTGCCTTAAGGAAGTGCTCGACGGCAGCAGCGACGTGTCGGACGAACCGTTATTTCCCAATCCGGCTGGCGAATTGATGCCCGTGATGATGCCTGACGTATCGGAGGATCCGATTGGACGCTTCCACTAAACCCATAGCCCCCGGCAACGAACCCCATATCGATATCTTCTGCCGGGTCGTCGACAATTTCGGCGATATCGGCGTGTGCTGGCGGCTTGCCCGCTCCCTGCATCGCGAATGGCCTGCACACGTCAGGCTCTGGGTTGATGACCTGGATGTTTTTCGTCGCCTGGCCCCGACGGTGCAACCTGAACTGGACGAACAAGTGGTCGAGGGCATCCGGATCATTCACTGGACAGACAATCAGACCTCGCATACGCCAGCACAGTTGGTGATCGAGGCATTCGCCTGCGATCCACCTGCCCCATACATTGACGCCATGCCGGACCATACAAAGCTATGGCTCAATCTTGAATATCTGTCGGCCGAGTCCTGGACGGCGGGCTTTCACGCCCAGCCTTCTCCGCAACGCAACGGCGTCACAAAGCATTTCTTCTTTCCCGGTTTTTCAGACCAGACCGGCGGGCTGATCGGCGAGGCCGGATTGAGCGAGCGGCGGCGCAACTGGATGCATTCTTCAGCCAAGAAAAAACATTTTCTGCAGCGCCTTGGCCTGCCGCAAGTCCAAGCCTATCTGGAAGCCGATACGCTTTTTGTCAGTCTGTTCTGCTATGCCTCGGCCCCCTATCGCAGCCTGCTGCATGCCCTGCGAAAATCACGCAAGCCGGTAGTGCTGCTTGTACCCGAGTCAGTCTTGCCCGAGTTGGAACGCGATGCCATTACACAATTGCACGGCGCTGTTTCAATTCCTGATACCGGTATGAGCTACGTGCGCGCGTCCTCGCCAGATGCCGCACCCGGCGCAGCTCTTCAGGCGAGGGCGCAGGCCAAAAGCCCTCCCCCATCAGAGGACAACACTGCGCAGGACCAGCAGGCACCGCTGCCCGGCGTCACGCTCTTGCGTATCCCTTTTCTGCCCCAGGACGAATACGACCAATTGTTATGGCTGTGCGATCTGAACTTTGTGCGCGGCGAAGACAGTTTTGTCCGGGCCATCTGGTCCCGCAAACCCTTTCTATGGCAGATATACGAGCAAAGTGACGACATTCACCTGAAAAAACTGCAGGCATGGCTGGCGCTTTTTCCCGGACACGAAGAAACCAAGGCCATGATGCGCAGCTGGAATTCGCCCTCCAGACATGCCTATTTCACCAATCAGCTTACGGCCTTGCTCAACACCCCCGGGCAATTGGATAGCTGGCGCAGAAGCTGTCGCACATTTGCTGAAAATTTGTCTAAAAACAAGACATTATCGGAATCCATCCGGATTTTTTATGAAAAAACCGCCAACTCAGGCTAAAATCATACTTTTTTCCGCCGGCGTCCGCGTTCAGGCACCACACCTGCCAGGTCTGCAGCGGAATCTGCCACATCCATTCCATCCGGAGCATATTTAATGAAAACCGCACAAGAACTGCGCGTAGGTAACGTCGTCATGGTGGGCACAGAACCCCTGGTCGTGCAAAAAGCCGAATACAACAAGTCTGGCCGCAGCTCCGCTGTTGTTAAACTCAAATTCAAAAATCTGCTGACAGGTTCTGGCAGCGAGCAGGTGTCCAAGGCAGACGAAAAATTTGAAGTTGTCTTGCTGGAAAAGAAAGAATGCACCTATTCGTATTTCGCCGACCCCATGTATGTGTTTATGGACGAAGAATACAACCAGTATGAAGTCGAAGCCGAAAGCATGGGCGACGCACTGAACTACCTGGAAGAAGGCATGACCGTTGAAGTCGTGTTCTACGAAAGCCGTGCCATTTCTGTAGAACTGCCTACGATCATTGTTCGTGAAATCACCTATACCGAACCCGCTGTCAAGGGCGATACATCAGGCAAAGTGCTCAATCCAGCCACAATCAGTACCGGTTACAATCTGGCCGTGCCGCTGTTCTGCAATCTCGGCGATAAAATCGAAATCGACACACGCACCAACGAATACCGCAGTCG
>JBOIGK010000583.1:0-1276 GCA_050742695.1 Advenella sp.
CGGCTGGACCACGATGCCAGTCATCCGCCATTGCGCTGGACTTCGGTCACCGAACAGGGGCCTGAGTTTCAGGATGCACCAGCCGTACTGAAAACCCGCTCAGGCAGTATGGTGGTAGCGACCATGAGTCGTACCGGAAAGTCAATTTGGACCCGGATTGATGATGCGCCAACGCGCATCAAGGGGCCATTTGCATCGGCACCGACTCTGGTCGACACCGCCGATGGGATCATGCTGTATGCGCGCAAGGCCAGCGACAATCGGTGGATCCAGCAGTATGCGGCCCTGCATCTGGTTGACAAACAGTGGCAAGATAGCGAGCCGGTCATTGCACCGCCATTTTATGGCGGGCACACTTTTGATGGTTCTACTGACATCCCTGAACAGGAGCAGGCACAACTGCAGATGCAGCAATCACAGCAATCACAGCAATCACAGCAATCACAGCAACAGTAACTCCGGTGGCGCCAGACAGTGGCGGCGGTTGTGCACGGTAACTCATTCTGATGCGAGGCAGGCATGACAATAATTGGTACAATCCGGTTTTTCACCAACCAATACGGCGCTTGGTGCCGCTAAACCACATGACTGAAGTCGTCCAAAGCTGGGCCGATGCCATCGGGTCCGAAAAGGAAAAGCCTTATTTCATATCGCTGCGCGAGCGTGTCCACCAAGCCCGGGAAAACGGCAATACGATATACCCTTCGGAACACGACACGTTCAACGCCTTTCGGCTAACGCCGCTGGAGCAGGTCAAAGTCGTCATTCTGGGACAGGATCCCTATCATGGACCGGATCAGGCACACGGCCTGGCATTTTCGGTTAAGCCCTCTGTGCGCATTCCGCCGTCACTATTGAATATTTACAAGGAACTCAGAACCGATATTGCCGGGTTCACTATGCCCAACCATGGCTATCTTGAAAAATGGGCACAGCAGGGCGTGCTGCTTCTGAATACGGTCCTTACGGTTCAGGCGGGCATGGCGCATTCACATGCTGCCTGGGGGTGGGAGACCTTCACTGACCAGGTGATCCGTACGCTTAATGACAAACGCGAACATCTGGTGTTCATACTTTGGGGCAATCATGCCAAGAAGAAAGGCGAGTTCATAGACAAAAAGCGCCACCTGGTTCTGACAGGCGTTCATCCCTCTCCACTGTCTGCCAGCCGCGGATTTTTTGGCTGCCGGCATTTTTCAAAAGCCAACGACTATCTCCAGACTCATGGCCAGGCGCCGATCGATTGGCAGGTGTAAGCAAAATTTGATCGAAATGA
>JBOIGK010000584.1:0-5159 GCA_050742695.1 Advenella sp.
GCAGTTGCAATTGTGATGGCATTTTTACCTGTAATACGTCTCATGTCTGGTTCCTTTGTGATCGTTGAAATCGAACAGCAGATGCCCCTGTTGCGGGGCTCGGGAGCGAACAGGGCCGCAAGCGGCCTTGCCAGGCTGATGCATCGGGCAGTGTTCGGGGCTTTATTGCGGGAACTCATTCTAACAATCCGGGTATTATTTATATAATGATTTATTATCATGATTTGCATATCAAAAATGGTATGGATAATTACCCATCACATCTGAAAAACCCGTTCCCGGCTTTGCGTCGCCTCAATTTGAGCCTTTTGCTCACATTCGACTCGCTGATGCAGACACTAAGCGTGACTGAGTCAGCGCTCAGACTACACAAAAGCCAGCCCGCTATCAGTCGCGAATTGGCCCGCTTGCGCACGCTGCTGGATGATCCGCTGTTCGTGGTGGTAAAAAAACGGCTGGTGCCGACCGAGCGCGCAATCGATTTGTATCGCGCGTCACATCAGGCCCTGACCGCACTGGAAATCGCGGCAGGCAGCGGACAGCCGTTTAGCCCGGCGTCTCTTGCCGGTGTGATCAGTATTGGCGCCGCCGCCCATATTGAGTTGCTGCTTGCCGCGCCATTGACCCTTGCCCTGCAGAAGGCAGCGCCGGGCCTCACTGTCCGCTTTCAGCCCGTACACGGCGATTTTGTGCCAGACGATCTGGATTCAGACAGCATGGATCTGGCTATCGGACTGTTTCAGACGCCGGGCGCTCGGTTTCGACACAAAACGCTATTTAAGGATGAGCGGGTTTGTGTGGTTTCGTCGGCCCACTCACTGGCCCGGCGCGACCATCTGACCTTGGCGGATCTTGCGCAAGTCAAATGGCTGGCGTTCTCCCATATGTATGGCAGGCAGACAAACTTCACCCGGGCGCTCAATGATATTGACTGTGAGATGCCCTTTACCGCATACGTGTCAAACTTCGGGCTGGCCCCGCATTTTCTTCTGGAAACAGACTATGCGACCACCATGCCAAAGCGCATCGCCCGCAAGTATCAACAATATTACGATTTGACGCAAATTCGCCTGCCCGAGGTGCTCAGGCAGGCGAATATGGTGATGGTATGGAGCGAGAAGAACGAGTATTCACAATTGAACCGATGGCTGCGCGAGACAACGGAGCACATCATTGCAGGTTTGCCCGATATTTAACTGACGCAAGGGGATGCCGCTAGTTCGAGGTCGTGAGGCCGACCTGCAGGCGCAGGCCGTTGCTCGCCGGCCAGAACGGTTCAGCTGGCGCAGGCAACCGGCATGACCGACGCCCGTTCCCTGCGTATGGCGACCACTGCAATCAGCAGGCTGGCGATTGGCATCAATGCCGCCACATAGGGAATCCATGGCAGGCCGCCGTCCTGGGCAATGACCATGCCGCCGGCCCAGGCGCCCAGCGCATTGCCCAGGTTGAAGGCGGCAATGTTCAGGCTGGATACCAGACTCTGGTCGGCATTGGTAATTTTGCCCAATACCCACATTTGCAATGGCGCAACGGTGCTGAAAGCGGCCACCCCAAACAGCCCGACTGCAATCACGGCAGCAATCTGATACTGGAAGGCCCATGGCATGAGCAGGAGCACCGCAGACAGGGCAAGCAGGCTCACGATCACGGTCGTTTTGAGATACTTGTCAGCCAGTCTGCCTCCCAGCAGATTGCCTATGACCAGCCCAACCCCGAAGACAACCAGAATAGGCGAGAGTGCTGATTTATCAAAGCCGCTGATTTGCGTGAGCAACGGGGCGATATAGGTAAACACGGCAAATACACCGGCAAAGCCGAACACGGTTGTCATCAAGCCCGCAATCACGCTGCCGTTGGCCAGACTGCGTACGCTGGTGCGCCAGTTGTGATCGGAACCCTGCGCCCGGGTACCGGCCGGAACATAATGACGAATGACAAAGAATGACAGAATGCCAATAAGCGTCACGGCCCAGAATGTGGCGCGCCATCCATACATCTGACCCAGGAACGTGCCAAACGGCACACCCAGAATATTGGCGGCAGTCAGCCCGGTAAACATGACAGCGATGGCCGAGGCTTGTTTGTCCTTGGCTACCAGTCGGGTTGCGACAACCGAGCCGACGCCGAAAAACGTGCCATGTGCAAAGGAAGTGAGCACCCGGGCGAACAACAGAAACCAGTAGTTGGGTGCAAGGGCGCAGGCAGCATTACCCAGAATGAAAATGACCATCAAAACCAGCAATGTGGTTTTGTGAGGCAGTCGTCCCGTGGCAATGGTAAAGATGGGCGCACCCACCACAACACCAAGCGCGTAGCCTGATATCAAAGTGCCGGCAGTCTGGACAGGGATCATCAGGTCGTTGCCTACTTCAAGCAACAAGCCCATGATCACGAATTCGGTTACGCCGATTCCAAAAGCGCCGGCCATTAATGCATAAACAGCAATAGGCATGATAAATCCCGATAGGTAGATGAAAGCAAGCTTATTATTGCCTGCCCGAACCTGGAGAAACAGCTGGTCTGTGGCAAATGATTTGTGCGCAGGATTCACGAATTGCCGGTTTGGCGATGGCAGCGCGCGGCAGGGATGTTGCTGCCTCTAGCGCAGAACGGTATGCTCGGTCAGAAAGTCCAGAAAGACGGCGACCCGGCGTGGCATCAGGTCGCGCTTACCCATGAATACCGCGT
This sequence comes from Advenella sp., assembly GCA_050742695.1. Lineage (GTDB taxonomy): Bacteria > Pseudomonadota > Gammaproteobacteria > Burkholderiales > Burkholderiaceae_B > Advenella. Next base: position 2,692 of record JBOIGK010000584.1, read on the forward strand.
AGAACGATTCAAACTCCTGGCTGTTGTACTGATCCAGCACCTGAACCAGCGCGCCACTTTGCAACTCCTTGTCCACCATGAACCGGGTCAGGCGCGCCAACCCCACCCCTTGCATTGCCAGATGCTTGAGTGAAATTCCGTTGTTGACCTTGATCTGCGCATCTATGCTGACTTGCAGAGTTTGCCCGTCTTTTTCCATGCGCCATCCGCGAAACGAACGCGACAGGTTCAAATCGAGCTTGTGATATCGGGTCAGGTCTTCGGGTTGCTGTGGCGTGCCATGCTTTTGCAGATATGCGGGGGCCGCAACGATGACCCGGGGCGATTGCCCCAGCTTGCGTGCGTAAAGATCGGAGTCCTTCAACTGGCCGGCGCGAATGGCAACGTCAACACGCGCGTCGTACATATCGACTACGTCGTCTGTCAGATCAATATTCAGCGTGATGTCTGGAAATTGCGTTTGAAATAAAGGAACCAGCGGCAACAGGATCAATTCGCCGAAAGGCACGTTGGTGTTGATGCGCAGCGGACCGGAGGGCAGGGCATCCTGCGTCATGCCCGTTTCAATGTCATCCAGCTCCGAGAGCAGGCACTTGCTACGGTGAAAAAAAGATTCGCCGGCAGGCGTAAGCGACAGCTTGCGCGTGGAACGGTTCAACAGCGTCACCCGCAGGCGTGCTTCCAGTCTGGCAACAGCCTTGGATACCGCCGAAGGACTCATGCAGAAGTGGCGGGCGGCCAGGGAGAAACTTCCCGACTCAATGGTAGCCACAAACAGTTCCATTTCGACAAGCTTGTTGCCCTTGGGTGCAGATGACATATGAATTTAGTTCACAAATGTTGTGATTGCTGGTGTCTGGATTGTAAAGCATAGTCGCCGCATACTGCATGCAGGCAAGAAATCACGGTTGTCAAGGCGACGCTACCTATTGCGCCTTGCCCATTGCACTCATCGTTTAGACACAGGAGACTTCATTGAAATCAACACGCTATATACTGCTGACGGGCTTTTTGAGCCTGATTGCCTTTACCGCGCAGGCCCAGCAATGGGTGGCAAGCTGGCAGGCGAGCCCGCAGCCGGTATGGGGACAGGATTTTGCTTTTCCCACCGGCATCCCGCAAGCGATAGAGGACGCGACATTTACCCAGAATGTGATGATCAGCCGTGGTGGCAAGCGCCTGCGTCTGGTAATCTCCAATCGCTACGGTACGCAGCCGCTGGTAGTGGAGCAGACGACGGTCAGGCGCAAAACGGGGCAGGCCGGATTGACCAATGCCCCGAAAACAGCCACTTTCAGCGGCAGGCCCGCAGTAACTATCGCCCCGGGCCAGCAGGTTATATCTGATCCGCTGGACATGCAGGTAGCGGATCTGCAGCAGCTGCAAATCGCTCACTACGTGAAAGCGAAAACGGCATTGGAGACTTTTCACTGGGATGGCCGCCAGCAGGCTGTGTTTCGCAAGGGAAACCAGACGCAAAGCCCGATGGCGGTTGCAGATCAGGTCCTGCACCACACGCAGGCCCGGGTTTTTCTGACCCGCATCGACACTGAAAACGCATCGCCGGCCTGTGCCGTGGCTGTGCTGGGCGACTCCATTACGGATGGCAACGGTGTGCCGATCGACTCCAACACGCGTGTGACCGACTATATGGCCGATACGTTGCGTTCTGCCGGGATCGGCGTGATCAATGCCGGCATTTCGGGCGCACGTCTGCTTGGCGACAAAATGGGAGAGCATGCAATGGCGCGTATTTCACACGACGTTTTTGATGCGCCGGGCGTGACCACACTGGTGCTCTTTATTGGCATCAATGACATCAGCTGGCCCGGGACCGCTTTTGCGCCGACCCAGCCTATGCCTGCTTTAAGCTCATTACAGGAGGGATATCGCAAGTTGGCGGCGCTCGCCAAAAGTAAGGGGTTGCGCGTTATTGGTGTGACGCTTGCCCCGTTTCGCGGTGCATTGGCCGGCACGCCGCTGGACAATTACTACAGTGACCAAAAGAACCGACTGCGCCTGGCGGTCAACGCATGGATGCGTGAAGCCGGGGTATTTGATGCGGTGATCGATGCCGACCAGTTGCTGCAGGATCGGCACGAGGCCACAAAACTGGACGCGCGCTACGACTCGGGCGACCATCTGCATCCCGGGCCTGCCGGCAATGCGGTGCTGGCGCAGGCTATTGCGGGGCAGGTTCGATCCTGTCGATAATCAGATGCCTGCACGTTGTATTTCAGACTCGTTGCGCTAAGGCATATTGTCCTATATATCGCGGGGCTTGTTCAGTTCGGCTGCAAAGCAAAGTACAAAAACGCATCTGTAATATGATGCAGTACATATATGGGCTCGCTGGTTACTGGCGGAAGTTTCCATGACAGCAGATGTCCATGCCGTGCGCGTATGTTTCAATCCTCCAGGAGCAGCAAATGGAGCTGGACACTCTGACTCTGGCCCGAATACAGTTC
>JBOIGK010000585.1:0-4027 GCA_050742695.1 Advenella sp.
GATTGTCGACCTGAAACAGCTGTCGCTGGATTGACGGCATCGCTGAAAAACCACCTTACCGTATGAGACAAACATCGGATGGGCGCCTGTTCACAAAGGCCGTGCACGCAGGCGCACGCAGGGCAACAATGACGGATATCGGACTCAGGTTTTACCCCTAGCCGTCGTCGCCTGTTTCGGATTACTGATAAACTGTATGGCACACCCGTTCGCAGGTCCCGTTTTCCGACAGCATTTGCACAACGCATGAGTTCACACCCGGTCAATTCCACTGCCCCCTGGACCTTTACCTCTGAAGGCGATCATTGCCTGATCATCCGTTTCGGCGATCGCATTGATCCGGCCATCAACGCGCGGGCGCGCCAGGCCGCCGAACTCATTCACAACGCTAATCTGCCTTATATCAGCGACCTGGTTCCCACCTTCACTACCTTGGGGGTGTATCTGCATCCCTTTTATGCCGCGCCGCCTGCGCACACAACGCTGATCGACACCCTGACTGCCGTACTGGCACCGCTGGCGCAGCCACAAGAGGACGCCACCGGCGCCGTCACCGAAGCCACTCGACTGATCCGTATCCCGGTCTGCTATGACCCGGAACTGGGCATCGATCTGGCGCAGATTGCCCGGCATTGCAAGCTCTCGGTCGATGAGGTGGTTCAATTGCATACGGCAGCGCCGGTTCGCGTTTTCATGCTCGGCTTCGCCCCTGGCATGGGTTATATGGGTTTGTCCGACAGCCGCCTTGCCATCGGCCGACGCAGCACACCACGCAATCGCCTGCCTGCCGGTTCAGTCGCCATCGCCAACCGCCAGACCGTCATCTATCCCAATGAATCGCCGGGCGGCTGGAATATTGTCGGCGCAACGCCGTTGCGCCTGTTTGACCCAAACACGCCGCCCTACGCGCTTTATGCCCCGGGTGACCAGGTGCAGTTCGAAGCCATCGGCCGTCAGCAGTATGAACAGATCAAAACGCAACAGCATGCCACGGGTTGAGGTGAGAACATGAGTCTGCTGGTACTCAAACCCGGCCCGCTGTCCCTGTTTCAGGATGCCGGACGGCATGGCTATCAGGCCTACGGTGCACCGGTTTGCGGCGTCATGGACCAGGTGGCATACAGGCTGGCCAATGCCCTGGTGGGTAATCGCACGCCCTTGCCCGTGCTGGAAATGACGCTTTCCGGTCCACAGATCAAATTCCAGCAGGATGCCTGCATCGCCGTATGCGGCGCCCCTTTTTCCTTGCAATGCGACAAAAGACCGCTCGCGGTCAACCGCCCGCACCTGATTCGCGCCGGGCAGGTACTGGACATTGGTGCAGCTCCCATGCTCAATGGTCGGCCGCAGGGGCACGCGCGCGCCAGCCTGGCCATTGCCGGGGGCGTGCAACTGACCACCAGCATGGACAGCGCCAGCACAGACATCAAAAGCCGCATGGGCGGCGTGCAGGGACGCGCACTGGCAAAAGATGACAGGCTTGTTCTTAATCGGCAGATCAATGCAACAGCTGTTGATGCATTGGACAACTTTCTGGATGACTTTCGGATCTATCTACCAGCAGGGCTTGGGCTGGCAGCCCGACAGCATATCCGGATTACTCGTGGTGCGCACTGGACCCTGTTTGACACCCGACAGCAAGACCTGTTTCTGAGCTCAACCTATCGCATTACCGCGAACTCGGATCGAATGGGTTACCGCCTTGATGGCCCGTCCCTGGAACCCGAACCCGGCTTGCAGATTCTATCGGAGCCCACTGCTTTTGGCACCATCCAGGTTCCGCCCGACGGCCTGCCGATTATTCTGATGGCAGACCGCCAGACCACAGGCGGGTATCCCAAGATTGCCAATGTCGCCAGCGTTGACCTGCCAGTGCTGGCGCGCTGTTTACCCGGCGAGCGCCTTGAGTTGACTCTGATCAGTCTGGACGAAGCGCACCAGATCTTCCGGCAGCGCGAAGCGCTGTTTGCACCGTTGCAGCAAGCCCTGGAGCCGCTGGCCACAAGCATTGCCGCTGCATTCTCCAGGTGAGAAGGCAGGGCCGATAGCGGCATTATTTGGCGGGCACCGTTTGTGGTCCGACCTTTACGGTATAGAATGCCGGTATGACTGCCGTGTTTTCACATGCATGCGGCAGAGGGAAAAATCCTATGAAAAAAATTGATCTCAATTGTGATATGGGCGAAAATTTCGGCGCCTGGACCATGGGTGACGACGCCGCCATCATGCCTTATGTCACGTCAGCCAATATCGCCTGCGGCTTTCATACGGGGGATGCGCATACCATGCGGCACACGATGCAGCTGGCATTGCAACAGGGTGTCAAGCCGGGTGCGCACCCTGGCCTGGACGATATACGCGGCTTCGGGCGTCGCCCTTTTGCGCTCACGCCCATTGAAGCCTACGACCTGGTCGTCGTGCAGATCGGCGCGCTTGCCGCGGTCGCCCGCGCTCAGGGCGGCAGGCTTTATCATGTGAAAGCGCATGGCGCCTTGTATAACATGTCGGCCAACCATGCCGAACTGGCGGCGGCCATTGCGCAGGCGGTATTGGACGTGGATTCGCAATTGACGCTGTTTGCGCTGGCCGGCAGCAGACAGGTAGAGATTGCCCGCGGCCTGGGCCTGAACGTGATGCAGGAAGTCTTTGCCGATCGCTCCTATCAGGACGATGGCACCCTGACGCCGCGCAACCAGCCAGGCGCCCTGATCGAAGACGTTGAGACATCCGTGGCTCAGGCGCTGACGATGGTGCGCGAGGGTTATGTGATCGCCCAGTCAGGCAAAAAAGTAGAGATACAAGCAGATACGCTGTGCCTGCATGGCGATGGCGCGCATGCATTGGAGTTTGCCCGGCAGATTCACGCTGTTTTTGCAAAGGAAGGGCTGCTGATGGCCCCTTAAGGCGATGCTGTGATGCACGATAACGTGGTCATCACGCCTTCATGCATGCCGGTCAGGCCATTGCTGATTTTGTCGACCGCCGACAAACCATTGTTATTTCATCTGCCGCCAGGCGATCAACGCCCGGGCGTTGCCCCGCCAGCCCGACCACACCGCAGCCAGCACCCGCCGCTTGTTACCAGAGCCACAATACGGCGGAGGTCATCAGCAGATAGCGCAGGAACTTGCCGATGGTCATAAAGACAATACACGAGAACAAGGGCAGGCGCATCCATCCGGCGACACCGCAAAGGGGATCGCCCACCACGGGCAACCAGGAAAACAACAACGCTGCGGGGCCAAAGCGGTCAAAATAATAGGTCATCTTGCCGTGCCACCGCCCTCCTTCTTTGCCCGGGGCAGCAGGCGAGGACGCAGCCTCATCGCCTTCAGACAAGTATTTTTCTTCAGCCGCAACCGACAGGCCGGTCTCATCCACAATTTCACCGGCAGCCAGCGCCTGCTTGTGCTGGAATTTTTCGTAGGCCACCTTTGCCGCCTTGCCCATATAGTAGGTGATCACGCCGCCAATGGTATTGCCCACGGTGGCGATCAGGATTGCAGGCCAGAACATGTCGGGCGCTATTTTCAGATAGGCGATGACCACGGGCTCAGAGCCCAGTGGCAGCAGCGTGGCCGAGACAAGCGCAACGACGAAAATGCCGGGCAACCCGACAGTCGGTAGGGACAACACAGTCAGCATTTCCCTGACCCACAGCATTACTTCATGTTCCATAACTTCCCTATTGGACCGACTTTTTGAAAACGACGGTTCCAGCTTTAAACCTAAAATCAGATCCGCTATGTTAACCTTAAGCGCTCGCCTGTATTCTCTTTTCTTTCAAAAATAACATGTCAACCGACTACCTCAAACGCATACTCACATCCCGTGTTTACGATGTCGCAATCGAAACATCCCTGGAACCGGCCACCCTGCTATCGCAGCGGATTCAGAATACAGTGCTGCTCAAGCGTGAGGACACCCAGCCGGTTTTCAGCTTCAAAATACGCGGGGCCTACAACAAAATGGCCAACTTGCCCCCCGAAGCGCTCAAACGCGGGGTGATTGCCGCCTCTGCCGGCAA
>JBOIGK010000586.1:0-2788 GCA_050742695.1 Advenella sp.
GCCTGTATGTGCTCGAAGGCAAGGCCGTTTATCGCCTGAACCAGGACTGGGTCGAGGTCCAAGCGGGCGACTTCATGTGGCTGCGCGCCTTCTGCCCACAGGCCTGCTACGCCGGCGGGCCCGACAAGTTCCGCTACCTGCTGTACAAGGATGTCAACCGGCATATGAACCTGACTCTGGGCACACCACGGTAGGCGCCAGCGCTGATACGCCGTGCCCTGGATAGCCGGCCTGTTCGATTCGGGTATAGAACAAGCCGGGAGTGCAATGCCTGCGAGTGTACAAATCCGGCACGGCGATCCGCAATCACAACTGTCATTGCCGCAGCGCCTGCGACGCCCTGCCGCCACACCGGCACACTGGTATGAACCGTCGCACCCGGGGCAGGCGACGCGTTAACCGGTCAGGGCTCGATCTGGGGCAGGTCTGCCGCCAGAATGCTCAACCCGTTGCGCAGGGCCTTATCGTAGCGAGCCCGCTCGGCGGCAATCTGCTCTGGCGTCCAGTCGTAAAACCCCTGGCCAGACTTCATGCCCAACTGGCCCTGACCGGGCTTGTCGGCCAGCACCCGGGGCGGTTCGCTTACATTGGAGAGTGTCGGATAGATCGTAGCGGCCGCAGCAGCGTGCACATCCAGGCCTGCATGCTCTTTTTGCATGATCGGGCCAGCCGCGATATAGCGAAAGCCAAAGCCGAACCGCACCGCATTGTCGATGTCCTGCGGCGTGACAATGCCTTCCTGTATCATCGAAAACGCCTCGCGACCCAATGCATGCTGAAGGCGGTTGGCAACAAAGCCGGGCACATCCTTGCGAACCACGATCGGCACCGATCCGCAACGACGCATAAGCGTGGCAAGGCTATCGGCCACCTGCTGATCCGTATCGGGACCCAGTACGACCTCCACCAGCGGCACGATGTGCGCCGGCATGAAAAAATGCAACCCGATCATCCGCTGCCGTTGTGGCAGGCCTTCAGCGATCTGGCTGATGGGAAAGCTCGAGCTATTGCTGGCCAGCACCGTATCTGGCCGTACCAGGGCCGACAGAGACTTGAACAGTTCACGTTTGTAATCGAGTTTTTCCGGGATGCACTCGATGACCAGTTGGATGTTCTGCCAATCGACCGCCTCCAACGTCGCCGCCATGGTCAGCAGCTCCACATTGTCGGCGCAGTTGATGCGCTCCAGATTCGCGGCAATGCGCTCCCTGATCTGCTGATGCGCCTCGCCACGAGTCTCGATAAGATGTACCGGACAGCGCGCACGCAGCAACACGACAGCGACATCTGCCCCCATGGTGCCGCCTCCTACCACTGCCGCCGGTGTTGACGATGGAGCGCCGAGAATAATGCCGTTTGTCATGAAGTCTTCCTGTTAACTCAAAACAGGCATCATAATCGCTCGCCCGCGTCGTATCAAGATGCGCCCGGGGTGCGGTTCAGTCTTCGGCCTCGGGGGCGGTATCCCTGTTCTTCTTTCTTGCTCAGCAATAGCCGTGTCCATCTGAAAATTCGTTTTTTTTGTAACTGATATATTTGGGACGATCAATAACATGACTCCCCACACCTCCTCGTGAACGTAGAGTGGGTTAATTCGCCCCTGAAAAACAAAGCGAAATTCGATTTACATAATGTTCTTAGTAAATCTGTTCACAAAGAAAACCAAGCCTTCGTTGGCACGCCCCAAGATCAAAGCCGGGGTTGATGCTCGCCCGCCTGTTGCAAATTTCTTTGCCGCAGTAAGGATCGAGTAATAGAAATAGCCAGACAATCTGCACTCCAAGTTGACCAGGGGAAATATATGCAACCGCGAAACGCTCGCACCACACGAATTTTGACAGCCGCTTTGCTGGCCTGCGCCGGCCCGGCAGCCGCCCAGGCCCAAGGCCTGCGAACCCCTGAATATACGCAGGAAAACGAATCGCAATGGAGCCTGGGTGCCGGAATCGGCTTAGAGCGTAGTCCGTATCGCGGCGTGGGAAATGAAACCAGTGCCATTCCCCTGCTGGGATTTCAGAATCGATACGTACGATTTTTCGGCACGACCTTCGACGCCAAACTACCCTCTGTCGGACCCGTCGACTTTTCCATCAGGGCGAGATACGCTTTGGGTGATGGTTATAAATCATCTGACTCGTCCTACCTTTCGGGTATGGACAAGCGCGAAGGGGGGTTATGGCTGGGGCTGGCCATTTGCCAGCAGATTGCCCATGCGCATGGCTAGACCATATCGATCGATGCGGCCAATCCTGGCGCGGCCTTTCGGGTTGTTTTTGATGACGCAGAACACCCATCGCCCGAAGAATATCGCTTGAAATCCTCGTCACATCAGAGTGGCCTTGGCGAGCACGCGACGTCAAAGAGATAGCCGGCTGGCGCTGCCGTATTTTTTAACGCAATCTTTGCAGGGATGGCACCGTTTTAGTATGTTCAACACGATGAAAACTTATCTTGATCTGATTCCCCTCATGGACACATCTTCTGCAGCCCGACATTCGGAGAGTGCGAGGGCCCTGCATTTGCGAGATCCTGCACAGCCTTCGGCGTCATTGTGTGGGGACCCACAAGACGCCCTGGACAGCGACGCACCGCTCGCAACCATGGATACGCCCAGTGACCGCCTGACAGACACGAATACCAGCAGATACTGATCCGGCCAGTCACAGTCTCTCTCAGCGGCATCCGTGCGCATTATGAAGCTTGTTGCCGATTGCAAGCCATGACGATAGTCATTGAATCGAGTCCGCCCTGTGGCCGGCGGAGCATGGTTTCAGGCTCTGCCCTATAT
>JBOIGK010000587.1:0-2544 GCA_050742695.1 Advenella sp.
TTGCGAACGTTGATGGGGTCGGACCCGGTGTCGTCGTCATTGCCGCCGGAAAACCTGCCATGGCAACTGACATTGGTCAAAATTGTGGTGACGCTGGCGCTGCTGGCCGGGATGTATCGGATCGCCCAGAAGCTCTTTGTTGAGTACTACACCCAATTTCGACTGCTGTTCAGGCGCAACCAGATACTGGTGATTGGCATTAATCAAAAGGGTCAGGCATTACTGGGCGACCTGAAACACACTCACGATACAACGGGGGTGGCCATCGAGCTGGACGCCGATCATTGCAATGCGGGGGCGCTGCGGCGTGACGGCCATCTTGTTTATTTTGGCGACGGCACGCAAAGCGCGGTGCTGCAGGATGCCGGTATTCGCAGCGCGCGATTCATGATTTGTTTTCTGGATAAAGAGCAAACCACCATCAATGTGGTGCGCGCGCTGCACCAGATCACGCAAAAGCATCCAGAGAAATATCAGGTGCGCTGTTTCCTGCATATAGGCAACGCAAAGGTAAGCGCCATGCTGCAGCAATCGGATTATTTCGAAGATGAAAAGAAAAATGGCATTGATCTGCGGTTTTTCAATCATCATCAGATGATTGCACGGCAGTTCTTTGCACGGCTTCCTTATGATTACGCCCAGCATATGCATGATCACGATGCCGCCTTTCGGCTGGTTGTCTTTGGTACGGGGGAGACGGCCAGAGCCTTGCTGGTGCAGGCGCTACAGGTGATGCATACGAGCAACCCGACCTCGCCCGACATTATTGTGTATGGCGCCGACGCCGAGCTGGCAGGCAGGCAATTGGCTGCCGAGTATCCGGGCGCGGCCATGGTGTCATCTATCAAATATATGACATTCGATGGCGCCTATGATCATATTTTGAATGAGCTTGTCATTGATCCACCGGCCCATCTTGTCCCCGTGGTGATTGTTGCATTTGACGACGATTCGGCCAATCTGAAACTGTCGCTTGAAATATTGCATGCGACACCGGCCGCCGCATTTCGCGTGTACGCCTTGAACTATCACAATCATGGTCTGAATGCGCTGCTCAAGTCGCGGCAGAGCCGATTGAACCGCCTGACCTTTTTTGGCAGTCTGGAATCGGTGTGTCAGGTGGAGCTGATTACACAGGAGCGTCTGGATATTACGGCGCGCAGCATTCACGAAGACTACCTGCAGCAACTTGCACCGCAGCAAGGTTCGGTTAGCGAGAGCGACGCCTACAAGCAATCATGGGATAGGTTGAATGAGCAGGCCAAGGACGCGAACCGTGCGCAGGCGGATCACATAGCCTACAAACTTGCCATGTGCGGGAAGTTGGCGGTGTTACACGAGCTGGGCGCCGGCGTGCAGCACTCGCTGTCATTTACTGCCGACGAGGTAGAGATGCTGGCGCAGGTGGAGCATACGCGCTGGATGGCCCAACGCTACCTTGCGGGCTGGCGCTACGGCGCCCGGCGTGACGACCGGCGGCGTTTGCATCCTTCGCTGGTGGAGTGGGATATGCTTACCGAGACCGAAAAACAAAAGGATCGGGACGTTGTATTGCGCATTCCCCATCTTGCGCGAGGCAATGGCACCAAACCGTCTGTCTGAGCGTGTTCGTGGCGCGCCCGGGCCGCGCTTTCGGTGTATATTGTGCCAGTTCCCAGTGAGTGGCGCAGAGCCTGCTCTACTGTGGCCCGACAGTGCCGCTGCATGGTCAGCAGCCTTTTGACGGTTGTCCTGCGACGCCGTCCTCAACGATGGTAAGCATAAGTTGTGGTAACCGATAATTCAGAAGTAGAGACGCCTGTGTTGCTGCAGGCAAGAAACCTTAGTCGCAAAGACCCTTTAAATGGTCATATATTGCTGCATCCGGCAGATTGCACCGTTAAGCGAGGCGATCGCATTGTGCTGTCCGGTGCTTCGGGGTCTGGCAAAAGTGTATTCGTACGAACCCTGGCCTTGCTGGACAAGCCCGATGCCGGTGAACTGATCTTGCACGGCACGCCGGTGCAACCGGGCGACGCTTGTCGCTATCGGGCTCAGGTCGCCTATATCCGGCAAAGCCCAGTGTTACTGCATACCAGCGTCCAAGGCAATCTGACCTTTCCTTTCGGACTTGCCGTGAACCGGGCTAAAAAGTACGACAGGCAAAAAATTGAACAATTTTTGCACGCCATTGACCGCCCCAGCGCTTTTCTGGACAAGGATTCGGGCACGCTGTCCGGCGGAGAGAAACAACTGGTCTGCCTGTTGCGTGTGTTGCAGCTGGATCCCTGTCTTTTGCTGTTGGACGAGCCTACCTCGGCGCTGGACGAGCCTACGGCGCAACTGGTGGAAAAGCTGATTGAGCACTGGATGCAGGTGAACAAGCAGCAGACGGCGACGCTGTGGATCAGCCACGATCAACAGCAAAAGGCCCGTGTGGGCAACCGTTTATGGCAAATGAAAAGCGGTCACCTCACGACCGATGAAATAGCGGGAAGGCAAGCATGAACCTTGAATATATGGAAATATCGATCGGGGAGATCGGCCTGGCGGCATTGCTCATCC
>JBOIGK010000588.1:0-3021 GCA_050742695.1 Advenella sp.
CCCACAATCCGACCGGTCCGGTGTGCACTGTCGCATCGCTGCATGTCGCTTGTGTCGCCAGCAAGGCACATATGCTCGAATTACAATTCGAGGAAAGTCCGCTATATGATACGCTGGTCGGGCAGCAACACCCGACGCTGGAAAAAGGCAAGTACCATGTTCCCAATCGTACTGGCCTGGGTGTGGAGCCCGACATGCAATTGATAAGCGCCCATCCCTTCAAGCCTGTGCCTTTTGGAATTGAAACGTTACTGGCGGTCTAACTGAATGACGGCTGCCAGACCGCTAGCGTCGTATCAATCGGCCTTGATATTCTTTTCCTGGGCCAATTTTTTCCAACGACTGACATCATTGCGGATGCGCCCGGCAAACTCCTCGGGCGTACCACCAGCTGGCGCACAGCTGACTGCCTTAAGCCGCTCCTGAATATCCGCAGACGCCAGCGCCACATTGATTTGCTTATTGACCCGTTCTATTATTTCGCCCGGGGTTCCGGCTGGCGCCAGCAAACCAAACCACGCTACCGTTTCAAATCCCGGATAGGTTTCTGCCAGTGTCGGTACGTCGGGCAGCTCTGGCACTCGCTCCCTTGTAGTCACGGCCAGGGCCTTCGCCTTGCCCGACTTGATCTGACTTAGCCACGGGGGCAAATTGCCAATCATGGTAACCACTTCACCGGACAGCACGGCCTGGACCGCGGGCGTTGCGCCACGGTACGGAATGTGAACCAGCGGCACGTCGGCAAGACTCTTGAACAATTCTGCAGAAAGATGAGCCGAACTACCGATACCGCCGGAGGAATAATTCAGCGAGGTTTTGCTGTTGTTTACATAGGCGACAAATTCTTTCAGATTGCTGACCGGCAAATCCTGACGAACCGCCAGCACATTGGCTGCTGTACAGAACAGCCCCACGGGCTGAAAGCTTTTAACAACGTCGTAGCGCAATTTGCTATAGATAGCAGCATTGATTCCATGCGAGCCGGCATTGCCGACAATCATGGTATACCCGTCGGGTTTGGCGCCGGCAACCGACTCCGATCCAATCACTCCCCCTGCCCCCGGTTTGTTCTGTACCACGATTGTTTGCCCGAGCGCCCTGCCTACCTTGTCGGCCAGCAAGCGGCCGATGGAATCTGAGCCGTCGCCTGGCGGGCTGGGAATAACCCAGGTAATCGGCCGTTCCGGATAGGCAGCCAGCGCAGGCGTACAAGCCAGGGATAAGGTAAATGCCATGAATATCGAACGCTTCAATATATGTCTCCCAAATGCCCCAGTGTATAAAAGGGCTTATATAATTTGAACGAATTTCTGATTCAAATGTTATTGCTCTTAAGTATAACGATTGTGATAACGCAGAGGAGCTTGAGATGTAAGGAATATACCGCTGCAGCCCGTAATGCAATCAATACCGACGCACAGGCGCGACAGCGTGAACGGCCTGTAGCCGGAATCAGGCATATTGGATATTGCCAATGATGACCATCGCCAATGAGACACTCGTCCGGCCAGATAATGACAAACACGTAATGACAAATGTAGTTGACCCGGCACAATCACAACTGCAACGTATTAACCGAGGGCGTAAAAAAACGCCCAGGCACGTGTGCCGATAGGCGAAAATGCATACGACACTTAGGATGAAACGCACGCATTTCTGAATATTACGAAACTTAACGTTTATTAACAATCTCGGGTTTACCCGGGATTGCGCAAGATCCATTGCAAAAGGAGTGGTAAATGAATGAAGAACCAAAACACGGTTTTTTGACACATTCTTTTCCGTAGGAATCCGACCCGTATGTCCAAAATGCGGACATCGACGATTTATCGTGCTCCGCGAAGATGCGATAGTGAATGCAGACAAAGATATTGCAATTGTCACGTGCGAATCTAAAAGCTGTCACGCTGCAATAGGTGTGCTTGCAGCCAGCGCGGTGTGGGACGAGTAACTACACCGGGTCATTGACCGCAAACCTGCTGATCAACATTGCTGATCCATTGATTTGCCATGACCGACGCATGCATTTTGATGTTCAACCACTTCTCTTTTGATTACAAGTGCACCCACTAGCCTGTTGATTTTGATGATTATTGATTCTATACAATCAACAGGTTTAAATACTGTGGTGCGAGCGAAGAGACTCGAACTCTTACACCTTTCGGCGCTGGAACCTAAATCCAGTGCGTCTACCAATTCCGCCACGCTCGCATCAAAGAACGGGGATTATAGTAGGGTTTAGTGCCCTGCGTAAAGAAATTATGTTAATTCGATGATTTTCACAGTCGAAATCACGTAAATAGCGATAAATAACCCACAAAACACCAGTTTGTTTTTAGGTGCGCTTCTGTTTTTGCGCATTCACGGGCAAGCGATGTGGTACGTCAAACGCACAAACTTGCGCGCCTGTTCCCGTTTGACAATAACGCCGCCTATCGATTTCGCAATGCGACGGCTTGCCCTGTTTTCCTCGGCTACGGGATAAACCAGAATATCGGGATTCAAAGTGGCTCGGGCCCAGACGCTTAACGTTTGCACCGCTTCACGCCCGTAGCCATTCCCATGCTCATCCTCGCGGATCCATATGCCAAGTTCGGGCGAGCCAGTATTTGCCGAATGCACGCCACAGAGGCCCAAAAACTGATTGTGCCTGACCAGGCGGATGGAAAAAACAAAATCTGTCCCCTTCTCAAATCCGCTGAGCCAACCCTGCCATACGTGCCGAAATGCTTCCTCATTCGGACTCATGTCCCATTCCATGTAGCGAGCAAGCGTCGGCGTCTGGCAGGACCAGGCATCTTGCGCATCGGCTTCGGTAAACGAAGACAGAATAAGACGAGTGCTCGTCATGGAAAACGAATGGGAAAACTTCGTCATATCAAAACCTCTAAAGCGGCCAATTCGCCGGTCATGGTGACTCTATCATAGTGGATCCAGTCATACTTGCGAAAAATAGCAACGACGAACTTTTCCAATTACGACGGTCTGAAATAAGCCGCCATATCATAGAGAGACTGGGGG
>JBOIGK010000589.1:0-7001 GCA_050742695.1 Advenella sp.
GGCGGTTGTGTTTCACATAATAAACGATGCAGGCAACCAGCCCGCTGGCCAGCGCAGCCAGAAAGGCCACGCCATAGACGCCCGCGACGGGAGCCCAGGCCGACAGCAGGCTGTTGGTATGGGCGTAACCGATATTGTTCCAGGGAAAGCCGGTGAATATAAAACCGCGCAGCCATTCGCCCAGCGTCCAGGTACAGGCCCACAGCAGCGGGCGGCCCAGCGCCTGCGGCACCCGCATGACATTCAGATCGCGGCCCAACCAGGCGGTACATGCCCCCGCAAGCGCGGCATACAAAGATAGATAAAGCGCAAAAAGCAATACAGCCAAAGCGGCAAGCGGTGCTGCCAGGCCGCCGAAATGGTTCATGCTGATGTACAGCCAGTACACGCCTACACAGAAACTGCTGGTGCTAAAGACAAAAGCGGACAGGGCCGCGCGTCTGATATGTTTTGTGCTGAAGACAATAAACGCCGGTACCGCCATGGACAGCACCTGAATATAGGGCAAGGTCCAGCCGGGCAGGGGGTCGGGAGAAAAACTCAGGGCATGAATGGCCCCAGCTGCGATGAGAAGGAGCCAGGCCATGTTCTCAGGATTCTGTTTTACTATGACTGCTGCTCATGGCAGACAGACGTTTGACATGCAGCCACAAGGCGCGCCGTGCATCGGCACGCAGGACCTGGAATCGCAATCCCTGGAAGTCGTGGCTGTCGCCGCGTTGCGGAATATGATCCAGCTCTGCCGCCAGCCAGCCGCCGATGGTATCGTAATCGTCTTCGGGAATGGCAACCTGCAGCGTCTGGTTCAATTGCCGGATATCGGTGATGGCCATCACGCGCCACGAAGTATCGGTTTCCGGGAAGATGGTCATTTGCGCATCTTCATCGTATTCGTCTTCGATATCGCCCACGATCTGTTCCAGGACGTCTTCCATGGTGACCAGGCCGGCAATGCTGCCGTATTCGTCAATCACAATGGCAATATGATTGCGGTTCTCGCGGAAATCCCGCAGCAGCTGATTCAGCCGCTTGGTTTCAGGGATGTAGTTGGCCGGCCGGACCAGACTGCGGATATCGGTTTGCGGATTGTTGATGAAGCGCAGCAGATCCTTGGCCAGCAGGATACCGATAATATTGTCTTTTTCTTCTTCATATACCGGAAAGCGCGAATGAGCCGTATCGAGAACGATAGGGAGCAGTTCCTGCAGCGGCTTGCTGATATCCAGCAAATCCATGCGCGAACGCGGGATCATGATGTCGCTGACGTTTTTCTCGGTGAAGGAAATGGAGCCGACGATCATGGAATAGGAATCGTCGTCGATGATGTCCCGATCGTGCGCTGAAGAAAGTATCTCCTGGATATCGTCCCGGTCTTCGGGTTCGTTCTGGCCCAGCAGGCCTTTTATTCGCTGGAGAAGTGAGCGGGAGGTGTGCTTTTTGCCTGGCTGACTATCTGCCTCGGCATCGTTGGAAGGGTATGGATCTGACATCTCTGGACGTCTAGTTTAGGAAGTTATAAGGATAACGCAAATTTGCGTCTATTTGATGAAAAAAGCGCGATACTTTGGGTAAACCCGGCCTTTGTCGACATCGGGTCTTTATTGATGTTGCGTCTTTGCAGGAGGGGAACTTCGCTCAAATGGAGTCTTTGTTGCAGCTGGAACGTCGTACAAAACCTGAAGGTTACAGGAAACCGGAATTTTTATGGGAGCAGGAAGTTGCAGGGAAAGTGGAATGTTGCAGAAAGCTGGAGCAGAGCACCGGACCAGGTCAGCGCGGCTGGTATGGATCCGGAAAGCCCAGGCTGGCCAGTAAGGCAGTTTCTACCGATTCCATGTGGACAGCGTCGTCTTCCTCTTCATGATCGTAACCCAGCGCGTGCAGTACGCCGTGTATCACCAGATGGGCTGCATGCTGATGCAGGGTTTTGCCCTGTTCGTTCGCCTCTTGTTTAAGGACCGGCACGCACAGTATGATGTCGCCCCGTGCGGTGCCATCGGGATCGATTCCGTATTCGAAGGTGAGCACGTTGGTGGCGTAGTCGCGGCCGCGAAACTGGCTGTTGAGCTCGCGCGCTTCGTCGGTATCAACCAGCCGCAGGGCCAGTTCTGCCTGGATAATTTCCGGGTTATCGGCCATCGCAGCGTCGACGGCCCGCAACATCCAGCCACGGATGCGCTGGCGGGTGATTTCCGGAACCGGCACCACGTGCTGGACTGTTGTACGCAGATAAGTGGTGTCGCGCATGCCGCTAGAGCGGGGCGTGGCCGGTTTACTCATTGGGGGTACGGCCTTCGGCCAGATCGTAAGCATCAATGATGCGGGCGACCAGTGGGTGCCGCACTACATCTTCGCTGGTAAAGCGCGACATGGCGATGCCCTGGACATCGGATAGCACGCGCAGGGCGTGTTCCAAGCCGCTTTTCTGCCCCTTGATCAGGTCGATCTGCGACGGGTCGCCCGTGATCACGGCCTTGCTGCCAAATCCAATGCGAGTCAGGAACATCTTCATTTGTTCCTGGGTTGTGTTCTGGGCTTCGTCCAGAATGACAAAAGCATGATTCAGGGTGCGGCCCCGCATGTAGGCCAACGGTGCAATCTCGATGGTCTGTTTCTCGAACAGACGCATGACTTTGTCAAACCCCATCAGATCATAAAGCGCATCGTACAGCGGGCGCAGGTAGGGGTCGACTTTCTGGGCCAGGTCGCCGGGCAGAAAACCCAGGCGTTCACCGGCTTCCACAGCAGGCCGGGTCAGGATGATGCGCTGCACGTGTTCCCGTTCCAGGGCATCTATGGCACAGGCAACAGCCAGCCAGGTCTTGCCGGTGCCGGCCGGACCCGTGCCGAAGGTAATGTCATGCCGCAAAATATTGTTCAGATAATCACGCTGGCGCGGGGTACGCGGACGCAGGTCATTACGCCGGGTGCGCAGCGCAATGATGCCGCTGTCATCATCCAGTGGCGGCAGCTCGGGCAGGCCGGCTGCACTTGCCTGGCGCCGATGCCGGCTGTCATCGGTTTCGGCCTTGCTGCGATCAATGTTGCCCGAAGGTTTTGCATTGGCCCGCAATTCGACCAGTCCCAGCTGGATATCGTCAATGGTCAGGTCGCGATGGCGGGCGCGGCGATGAAACAGGTTGACAGCGCCTGCCGCATCCTGGGCCTGCTCGCCTTCGACGATCACCCGGTTGCCGCTGCGGCCGATAGTAACATCGTAAGCCTGTGCAATCTGCTTCAGGTTTTCATCCAGTGGCCCGCACAGATTGGCCAATTGAGTGTTGTCGCCTTCCAGATGGAAGACCACGGGCAAGGTACGTTTTCCCGTCATGAAGCGGCGTCCCCGGTCGCCAGCTCACCGCGCAGAGAGTTAGTATATACGGCGGTAATACGCACGTTGACAATCTGGCCGATCAACTGCTCGGACGCAGCGAAATTGACGATCCGGTTGTTTTCGGTACGGCCGGTCAGTTCGCTGGCATCACGGCGCGAAGGCCCCTCGACCAGCACCGGTTGTATGGTGTCAAGCATGCCATGACTGATAGCGCTGGCCTGAGCCGTAATCTGGGCCTGTAGACGTTGCAGACGCGCCAGTTTGACCTCGTAAGGCGTGTCGTCTTCCAGGTCGGCGGCAGGCGTGCCCGGCCGGCGCGAATAGATGAACGAGAACGATGTGTCGAAATTGACGTCTGCAATCAGCTTGAGGGTAGCCTCGAAATCGGCTTCGGTCTCGCCAGGAAAACCGACAATAAAGTCCGAAGACAAGGTCATGCCGGGCCGGGCTGCATACAGACGGCGGGCAATAGACTTGAACTCCAGCCCGGTGTAGCCGCGCTTCATGGCCGCCAGTATCCGGTCGCTTCCGGTCTGGATTGGCAGATGCAGGAAAGGAACCAGCTTGGGCAGGCGCCCATGGGCTTCGATCAGCCGGCTGGTCATTTCCTTGGGATGAGAAGTCGTATAACGAATGCGTTCGATACCCGGGATATCATGCACATAGTCGAGCAACATGGCGAAATCAGCCAATTCGGCGGTGCCGCCCAGGGTGCCGCGATAGGCGTTGACGTTCTGGCCCAGCAGATTGACTTCCTTGACGCCCTGGTCTGCCAGATCGGCAATTTCGGTCAGGACGTCTTCGAACGGCCGGGAAATTTCTTCGCCACGGGTATAGGGGACAACGCAAAAGCTGCAGTATTTGCTGCAACCTTCCATGATTGAAACGAAAGCAGAGGGGCCATCGACCCGGGCCGGCGGCAGGGCATCGAATTTTTCAATTTCCGGGAAACTGATATCCACCTGGGCGCGCCCGGTGCTTTTGCGCCGTTCAAGCAGTTCGGGCAGACGGTGCAGGGTTTGCGGACCAAACACCACGTCTACGTACGGTGCGCGCCGGATAATGGTAGCGCCTTCCTGGCTGGCGACACAGCCGCCCACCCCAATGACCAGATTGGGGTTCTTCTTTTTTAGTTGATTGATGCGGCCAAGATCCGAAAACACTTTTTCCTGCGCTTTTTCGCGTATGGAACAGGTATTGAGCAGAATGACATCGGCGTCTTCAGGCGTGCTGGTCAGTTCCAGTCCCTGGTTTTCGCGCAATACATCGGCCATTTTGTCTGAATCGTATTCGTTCATCTGGCAGCCGAAAGTCTTGATGTACAGCTTTCTGGCAGAAGGGTGAATACGGATGGGCGCTTCCTGGACAGGCGTAGCGACAGTGGGCGCGTTGCCGCGTTTGAGTGAGGTTTCTTGCATGATATGGGTACCGTTGCGGGTTTTTGTCCCGGGGGTAAAATTTGGAAAACGTGATTGTAACGTGTTTGCCCAGATTACACCTTATCCTGTTGTTTTTTCAAACGAAAAAGCGCCCGCAGGCGCTTTTTTCCGGGGTGGTGCGCAAGCAGGTGTTGCGCCCACGGTACAGTCTTTTGATCAGAAGATCACTTCGCTGGCCGGATCTTCTTTTTTCGGCGTCTTGATCATGTCTTCGCGCTTGACGCCCAGCCACATGGCGATGGCTGCAGCCACGAATACCGATGAATAGATACCGAACCAGATACCGATAGTGAGCGCCAGCGCAAAGTTGTGCAGAGACGGGCCGCCAAAGAAGAACATGGAGAGCACCATCATTTGCGTAGACGCATGGGTAATGACCGTACGGGAAATGGTTTGGGTAATGGCGCCGTCGATCACATCCCGGACACTGGCACGGCGCTGCTTGCGGAAATTCTCGCGAATCCGGTCCATGATCACCACCGACTCATTCACCGAATAGCCCAGGACCGCCAGCACCCCCGCCAATACCGGCAGTGAGAACTCCCATTGGAAGAACGCGAAAAATCCGAGGATGATCACCACGTCGTGCAAGTTGGCGACCACGCAGGCCAGCGCGAATTTCCATTCGAAGCGGATCCCCAGATAAATCATGATCCCGATCACGACAAACGCCAGCGCCTTCAGGCCATTGGAAAACAGCTCATTACCCACTTGCGGCCCGACGAACTCCACCCGGCGCAGTTCCGCGTCGGGACTGGCTTTCTTGAGGGCAGTCATCACTGTATTGCTCTGTTCTGTCGAAGACATGTTCTTGTCTACCGGCAGGCGGATAATGACGTCGCGCGAGGTACCGAAGTTCTGCACCTGAAAGTCGCTATAGTTGAGCGCGCTTATGCTGCTGCGCACCTCATCAAGCTGGGCTGCCTGCTGGTAGTTGACTTCCATGACCGTGCCACCGGTAAATTCGATGGACAGATGAAAACCGCGGGTTGCGATGAAAAATACCGCCAGCACGAAGGTGATGGCGCTGATCAAATTAAGTACCAGCGCGTTCTTCATGAACGGGATGGTTTTGTGAATTCTGAAAAATTCCATATTTATTCCTGCTCTGTCCGGTCAGCCCGGACAGAAAAAGTGTTCTGCGCTATTCAGTTCTTGGCAATGTCTTTCTTGTCGCCTGTCTCGGGACGCCAGACGGTACCGATGGAAACCGACTTGAGTTTCTTGCGCCGGCCATACCACAAATTCACAATGGCCCGTACTCCGACCACCGATGAGAACATGGAGGTCAGGATACCGATGCAGTGAACCACTGCAAAGCCACGAACCGGGCCGCTACCGAAAGCCAGGAGCGCCAGGCCCACAATAAGGGTCGTCAGGTTTGAGTCAAGAATGGTGGCCCACGCCTTGCTAAAGCCGGCATTGATGGCCTGCTGCGGCGAGGCGCCATTGCGCAGTTCCTCCCGGACCCGTTCATTGATAAGCACGTTCGAGTCAATCGCCATACCCAGCGTCAGTGCAATGGCGGCAATGCCCGGCAGCGTAAGCGTGGCCTGCAGCAGCGACAGGACCGCCAGTAGCAGCAAGACGTTGAAAGCAAGCCCCAGGGTAGAGAACACACCGAACATATGGTAATAAATGATCATGAAGACCGCGATCATCAGGAAACCGTAAAGTGTGGAATCGAATCCCATCCGGATATTATCGGCACCCAGGCTTGGGCCGATGGTGCGCTCTTCGATAATGGACATGGGGGCGGCCAGCGAACCTGCGCGTAGCAGCAGGGCCGTATCAGCGGCCTGCGTGGCATCCATGCTGCCTGAAATTTCGACCTGGCCGTTAGGGATTTCGCTGCGAATAACTGGGGCCGTCACGACCTGGCCTTTGCCATTCTCAAACAAAATGATGGCCAGGCGTTTGCCGATATTGTCGCGGGTGGTGTCACGGAAAATACGCGCGCCCTTGTCGTCCAGCGTGAGGTTGACTGTCGGCTGCTGGGTTTGCTGGTTGCGGCCGGATTGGGCGTTTTCCAGGTTCTCACCGGTCAGCAATACCTGGCGGCGGACCAGCACTGTCCGACCATCGGTATCCTTGAAGCTTTCCAGCCCGAAAGGCACGGTGCCGGTAGCCATGGCGTTTTGCGCGGTTGGCGAATCATCGACCATGCGCAATTGCAGGGTGGCGGTGCGGCCCAGAATTTCCTTGGCTTTGGCTACATCCTGAATGCC
>JBOIGK010000590.1:0-4727 GCA_050742695.1 Advenella sp.
ATTTGTATATTATATTATTGTTAACAATCTGTTTGTTAATTTATTTATAAGGTAAAAATATGGACGTTCTGTCAGAAGTGACCGGCACGGTATGGAAAGTCGTCGTTAATGATGGCGATACGGTTCAAGAGGGCCAGACTTTGGTAATTGTGGAATCCATGAAAATGGAAATCCCGGTAGAGGCGCCTGCCAGTGGTCAAGCTACGATTCTGGTTCAGGAAGGTAGTGCTGTCGAGGAAGGCATGATCGTGGCGCGAATCGGGGCAGCCTGAATCAGCGATCGACCTGAACCCCTTATTTGCAACAGGAGAATACCTTGAATCCACCTGCGACCAATCCGCAATCCACCGCCGAATCAGAGGCGCAGCCGCTGGCGGGCGTCAAGGTGATCGAGATCTGCAGCACCATTGCCGGACCCGCTTGCGGGCGCCTGCTGGCTGATTTCGGCGCCGATGTCATCAAAATAGAGCCTCCCCAGGGAGATCCGGTGCGCCAGATGGGCAGTCATGTGGGTGATATCTCGCTCTACGCCGCGTCCATCCTGCGTAATAAGCGTTCGGTCGTGATCGATCTGAAGACTGAACAGGGCTGCAAACTGGCGCTGGCGCTGATGGCTGGAGCAGATATTGTTCTGGAAAACAACCGGCCCGGCGTTCTGGAAAGACTGGGGCTGGGCTATGAGCAGGTATCGGCGCAGCATCCCGGCATCATCTTTGTGCGCATCAGCGGATATGGCCAGGACGGGCCTTATGCCCAACGGCCGGGTTACGGCGCGATCTGCGAAGCGGTGGGCGGCGTCAGGCATATGACCGGAGACCCGGATCGGCCGCCTGCGCGCGTTGCACTGGCGACAACCGATTATCTGACCTCGGTGTATGCCGCCTTTGGGGCAATGGGCGCACTGCGCAGCCGGGATCGAACCGGGCAGGGCCAGGTCGTGGATGTAGCGTTATATGAGACCGCCTTCACGCAACTGGAGCCGCTGGTCCCCGCTTACCAGAAACTCAATAAAATTCCGATGCGGGTCGGCCCGAACCTGCCTTCAATGGCGCCCAACAGCCTTTACCCGACTCGCGATAATAATTACTTGCTGATCGCTGCCAACAGCAATGCTACGTTCGAACGTTTGCTCAAACTGATGGATCGTCTTGATTTGCTGCAGGATACGCGCTTTTGCTCGATTCGTGCGCGGGGCCAAAAACCCAATATGACGGACCTGGACGCCATTATCAGCACGTGGACGCGCCAGTATGATGCCGTCGAGCTGGAACAGATGATCATTGCTGTGGAAGTGCCTGTATCCAGGGTCTATACGATAGCGGACATCTTCGAGGATCCGCATTATCAGGCACGCGGCATGATTGCCAATGTGCCTCACCCGCAACTGGAGTCTGTGGCCCAGGTGGGAATTGTGCCGCGCCTGTCGGTTACGCCGGGCAGCATCCGCTTTACCGGGCCCGATCTGGGCGCAGACACGGTCAGTGTGCTGCGCGACGAGCTTGGCATCGACGACAAGACCATAGAAGACTTGCTGCGCGAGGGAGTGATCGCGGCTGGCAATTGATTCACCTGTACAGCTGTTGACAAGCGTAACGCACCTTGCCGGCTGTCATTACAACCAATATAGAAGAGACTATGCAAACATTCGAATATCATGGCCAGCAGTGGAAAGAGGAATACGAAGAACTGGATAGACGCCGCAAAATGGCCCAGGCCATGGGCGGCGAGCAAGCCTTGCTCAAGCACAAGGAACGCGGGCGGTTGAATGCGCGGGAGCGCATGGACGCATTGCTTGATCCTGGCAGCTTTCGTGAAATGGGCAGACTGGCAGGCAAGGGACGTTATGACGAAAACGGTCGCTTCATTGATATGTCGCCCGTGAATGCAATTATTGGCACGGGCAAAGTAGAGAACCGGACTGTGGTGGTCTCGGGAGATGACTATACGTTGCGCGCCGGGTCCTCCGAGTCCACAATTTCCGATAAGTGGATCTACGCTGAACGATTGGCCATGACCATGGGGGCGCCGCTGATCAGAATGGTCGACAGCGCCGGCGGCAGCGTGAAGTTGCTCGCCCAGATGCACGGCACCAAGATACCGGGTTATCCGACGTGGCCGGCAATAAAACTGCTGGACCAGGTGCCTGTCGTGGGCATTGCCCTGGGTTCATGCGCCGGGCTTGGCGCCATGAAGGTGCTGTTGTCCCATTTTTCCGTCATGGTGCGCGATCAGGCCCAGGTGTTTGCCGCGGGTCCTCCCGTTGTAAAACAAGCCTATGGCATCGAGATCGACAAGAACGATCTTGGCGGCTATAAAGTGCATCGCCGTAGCGCCCTTGTTCATAACGAAGCAGTCGACGAAGCCGATGCGTTCGCGCAGGTCAAACGCTTCCTGAGCTATTTGCCGCCAAACAGCGACCAGCTGGCGCAGCGCACCGCATCCGATGATTCGCCTGATCGGGTAGAAGACTGGCTGGCTGACGCAATCCCGAAGGATCGGCGCAAGATCTTTGATCCTCGCAAAATTCTGGCTGCAATCTGTGATCGTGATTCAGTCTTTGAAATCGGCCGCTGGCAGGGTGGCTCGGTAATTACGGCACTGGCGCGCATTGATGGCTACCCGGTGGGGATTCTTTGCAGCGACCCCAAAATAGCGGGCGGCGCCATGACGGTGGCCGCTGCCTACAAAACCGAGAGGCATGTCAAGCTATGTGACACATTCGGCTTGCCCGTTATCAACTTCGTTGACCAGCCGGGCAATGCAACAGGCCCGGAAGCTGAGCTGCAGGGAACGTTGCTGTCGGCCGTGCGAGTGCTGACTACCATTGAAAAGGCAGACATTCCCTGGTTCTCCGTGATTATGCGTCGCTGCTTCGGCATGGCTGGCGGCATGCATGCGCCTAAGCATTTTCCAGCGCTTAACCACCGGGTCGCCTGGCCGTCTGCCCGGTGGGGGTCAATCCCCATCGAGGGCGGTGTTTATGCAGCGCATCGGCGCGAGATCGATACGGCAGACGATCCGGTCGCCACGCGCGAGCAGCTCGAAGCCCAATACCATCATCTGGGTTCACCGTTTCGCACCGCCGAGGCTTTCGGCATACTGGACATCATCGACCCGCGTGAGACACGCTCCATGCTTTGCGACTGGGTAGCACAGGCGTGGCAGGTGCTTGCCGTAAGGCGAGGCAAAAACGGATAGGCCGGGTTCACCAGGAGCAGGCGGCAGGACTATCGTTCATTATTTTTACAAAGGAAGCGGGCGTCAGTCCCGCTCAATCTACCATCTGAGGAGATCAGCATGAGTCTTAATATTCGGACCAAACGGTTCGGCAAAGCAGGTATCTGCATGTTCTTTGTCTCTGCCTTGATGACGGCCGTAGTCAGTCATGCACAGCAGACGGACCCAGGCAAGTGGCACCCTGGCAAAGGCGAATTCATTGTGCCGGCAGGTCCGGGCGGCGCGCTCGATACCTCAGCCCGGATGATTGCGCATTTATTGCAAACGGAAAATCTGTATCCCAATCTTGTGGTGGTGAACAATCCGGGCGGCAATATGGCCATTGCCCTGAACGCCCTGGATAAGCACAAGGGAAATGGTAATTACGTGATGACCTCGGTCAGTTCGCTCATGAACCAGGAAATCCTGGGCAAAATCCATCATAAACTGAGTGACTACACCGAGATCGCGACCCTGTTTGATGAATACGTTGCCGTCGCGGTCCGGGCCGATTCTCCATATAAAAATATTCACGATCTGATCGCCAAGTTCAAGGCATCGCCAGGAACATTGAATGTTGGCGTTGCAACCTCCATCGGCAACCATATTCATGTCGGCATTGCGAGCCCGTTGAAAAAGGCCGGAGTCGATATCAGCAAAATGACCGTGGTTCCCTACAAATCTTCGTCCGAATCCATGACTGCGCTGCAGGGTGGCCATCTTGATGTCGTCGCCGCCACCACCCCCAATCTGATCGGATTGCTTCAAAGTGGCGCAATCCGGGTTCTGGCAATCGGCGCACCTGAACGGCTGAGTTCGCCTTTTGAAAATGTGCCAACCTGGGTTGAGGAAGGCATTGACGTCGTGCCAAGTTCTGCACAAGGTGTGTTGGGCCCCAAGGATATGCCCAAGGAGCAGCTTGACGTGTGGGTTGATATGCTGGCGACTATTGCCGCCACTAAAGAGTGGAAGGCGTTCCTGGCCAAGAACCATTGGCGGGAGCACTATCTTGGCCCAGAAGAGACACGTGAATATCGGGCCGGCGAATACAAACAGATCCGTTCTGTGCTGACGGACTTGGGACTGGTAAAACAATAGCGCGCTGCCCGGCAACCCGGTTGTTTGAGACAGGAGGCCGGCTGCGCATGCAGTTATATGCCAATTGCCATAATGGTCGGCATCGGCATCATAAGTGGCGGCAGCCGCTTGATGCGCGAGCTTGCCCTTGTGGCAAGCCTGGGGAAAAGAGCGGTCATCTGCCATCAGTCGAACTGGCCCATGCGCAGGCATCACGCCAGGCAATGGGTTTGTTGCAGCTGCTTGCCAGCCCGCAGGGCGCCGTCAGGTGCCTACGCTCAGGGGCGCGCGCAATTTGCGCAGCAGGGCAATGACGCTTTGTGCGGTAATGCGTCCTGTTTTCGGATTGTCCGAAGGAATATTCTGGATTTCAACCGATAGCAGCGCAGCATCGGAAACGACCTCACTGCGGTGCGTATTGCGCTCCAGAAACG
>JBOIGK010000591.1:0-1925 GCA_050742695.1 Advenella sp.
GGATCATGCAGCGCCATGAATTCCTGGGTTTTTGCATAACTGCGCGCTTTCTGGTGCAGAAGGCGCACCTCCAGCAAATTGCGAACACGCGCGAGCACCTCGGCCATATCAAACGGTTTGCTGACAAAATCCTTGGCGCCGGATTGGAGCGCACGCAGCTTGCAGTCCGGATTGGCAGTAATGACCAGCACCGAGAGATACCCATCCGTTTCGATTTCTTTCAGCGCTTCAAGCACCTGGAAGCCATCCATGCCTGGCATTTTCAGATCGAGCAGAATCAGATCGTAGCGATTCTGACGGTGCAGTTCATAGACTTCATGCGGGTCCATCGTCGAGGCGATGGAGGTATAGTTTGCAGTAGTCAGAACGCTCTCCAGCAAATGAATATTGGATTCCTGATCATCGACAATCAGGATTTTGGCGCTACGAATGTCAGCCTCACTGATCATATTGCTTCCATATTCATTTAGATCAACGATATCTTTCATTTAGACAGATGCAGCTGCAAAATATACCCAGACATGGTAGTACGTCAGAAATATTTGTTGAATGGCAGCCTCACATTAATAAACCAGGAGCGGCATTTGGATATGACCAGATTGGCGTCAGGCAAAGGCGTAAGAAGCACGAGCTATTTATGTGCCACGGCAGGCACTCTCCATAGCGGCAATCCCCAAGTCATTTTCCAGTAGCAATATTTCTGACAGGCATGCTATCGGTTACATCTTTGCCTATTCCGCGGTAGCCTTTGAAACGGCCGGACGAATCGAACATCGGTTCGCCGCTGACCATCAAATATTGTTGTGAGCCATCGGACCTGGTGCGGCTGTAGACAAAATCGAGGAAGGGCCGCCGCGCGGTGATATTTTCCTTGAACACCGCATGTTCAGCTTCATTCCAGCGTGCCCCGTGATTCTCTTTGGGTTCGCCCAGTAAAGCATCGACTGTAATTCCGAGCATTTCAAGGACGGGGCCATACACCTTGGTGAAATGCCCGTTTTCGTCCTGCTCCCAATACCAGTCGGAGGCCAACTCGGTCAAGCGGCGAAAGCGCGCTTCACTTTCGCGTAGTTCGGCGGTCCGTTCCGCTACGGTCTGTTCCAGTTTCTTGTTGTAACTCTCAAGTTTTTTGTATAACAGGCGTACTTCCAGCATATTGTGGATACGTGTCTGCACTTCGACCAGATCAAACGGTTTGCTGACAAAATCCTTCGCGCCGGCTTGCAGCGCTCGTAGTTTATGGCCCGGTTGAGCCGTGATCACAAGGACTGGAAGATAGCCGTCGGGCTCTATTTTCTTCAGTCCTTCCAGCACCTGAAAGCCATCCATGCCGGGCATTTGCAAATCGAGCAGGATCAGATCGTAGCGATTCTGGCGATAGAGGGCGCAGACTTCATACGGGTCCATGGTTGAAGCAATGCGGGCATAACCGGCATCGCTCAGCATTTGCTCAAGCAGCCGGACATTGGCATCCTGATCATCAACGATCAGGACTTTCGCATTAAGAATGTCGGGTTTACTAATCATTGCTCCTATCCTGTTTATTGGCAATCAAATAATTAATTTTACAGCTTTGCTACGATACCTTATTGGTTCTATGGACGATATGTAAAAGTGGCCTTTTCCATACCGTTTTCTGCCGGCCGGATCCGCATCATAGCGCTCTTGTCAGCAGAAACAATAGGACATTGGTACCCTCTCGTGAGAGTACATGTATTTTTATAAGATTTGCGAGGAATTGTTAAACGTAAAATTGAAATAGGCAGATGTTTTACGCCAACAGGGTTGAAAATGACTAATCTGCACGCACTGAAATTCGATAAGTGTTTTTACTCGCCTGCTTGGCATCCAGCAGAGCAATATCTGCATTCTTCAAAAGAGTTTTCACATCCTCGCCATTGGCGGGATAAAGGCCGATGCCCGCG
>JBOIGK010000592.1:0-4646 GCA_050742695.1 Advenella sp.
CGCCAGCATGGTGAACTTGACGCCGGCCTTTTCATATTCCTTGTTCATGGCAACCCGGAAGGCTTCCAGTTCGGTAATATCGGCCTGCTCGTTATTTGTCACATGCGGAATCATGACCCAATTGCGATGCAGGTTGGCGCCGGAAATTTTCTTGATGCGCGACAAAGGCTTGCTTTCTATCGGCCCGAATTTGGAAAAATCGATATTCGGCCAGTCCAGAACGCTTAAGCCGCCACCGCCCACTTGCGAACTGGTTGTCGTAGAAGACGTACTGGTAGCGACCGAAAGCGCGGCCTTGACGAATTTGCGAACATCGTCCTGCGTAATACGCTGCTTTTCTCCGGAGCCGGTGATCTGGGTCAGATCCACGCCCAATTCTCGGGCAAATTTCCGAACCGATGGCGAAGCATGCGGCAAACTACGAGCAGATACGGCAGAACCGAAAGCAGCGGTGGGAGAAACGCGTTGCTGAGCAGCGCCGCTTGCCTGAGGCGCAGGCGCCTTGGCAGCAGCAGCCGGCTCACCCCGGGCCTTATCAGCATTGCTATCGGCCGGCTTGCTTTTTGTCTCGGCAGGCGCCGCAGCCGCTTTGGCAGAACCACCGCCAGACTTGAGCTTGACAATGGCCGTACCTTTGGCCACTTTGTCACCCACCTTGACCAGCACTGCTTCAACTTCCCCGTCGTCAGACGAAGGAATTTCCATCGATGCCTTATCCGACTCCACGGTAATCAGGCTTTGCTCCTGCTTGACTTTATCGCCCGGCGCAACCAGCACTTCAATCACTTCTACCTCGCTGAAGTCGCCGATATCCGGTACCGTCACCTCCAGCGTGGCGCTGCCACTATCGGCGC
Source organism: Advenella sp. (assembly GCA_050742695.1). Taxonomy (GTDB): domain Bacteria; phylum Pseudomonadota; class Gammaproteobacteria; order Burkholderiales; family Burkholderiaceae_B; genus Advenella. The sequence goes on from JBOIGK010000592.1 coordinate 855, forward strand.
CAGCCGGTTGTGCTGCCTCTTGCTGCTCAGCAGGCGCCTCCTTATCCGCCGGCTTCGCAGCATCGTCCGCCGCATTCCCGGCGGCAGCCTTGCTGTTGTCCGCAGCCGCGGCCTGCTCGGCTTCGAGGGTCAGGATAACTTTGCCTTGGGCCACTTTGTCGCCAACCTTGACGCTGATCTCTTTGACAACGCCCGAAGCGGAAGAAGGAATTTCCATGGATGCCTTATCCGACTCCACAGTAATAAGGCTTTGTTCTTCCTTAACGGTATCGCCCGGCGCCACCAGCAACTCAATGACTTCCACCTCACTGAAATCACCAATGTCCGGAACCTTGATTTCGATTACATTGCTCATAATGATCTGCCTTATGCGTGGTGAGGATTGGCTTTGTTGGTGTCAATGCCATATTTCTGAATGGCTTCGCTCACTTTTGATTTGTCGATCACCCCGTCGTCGGCCAGCGCCTTGAGCGCAGCCAGAACAACGAAATGACGATCCACTTCAAAGTGCTCACGCAGTTTGTAACGGAAGTCGGAACGGCCGAATCCGTCGGTGCCCAGCACCCGGTACGTACGCCCTTTGGGCATAAAGTCCCGTACCTGATCTGCAAACAGTTTCATATAGTCGGTCGACGCAATGATCGGACCTTCTGATGTTTCCAGTTGCTTGGTAACGTAAGGCACTTGCGGTTTGCCATCGGGATTGAGCAGGTTGTGACGATCCACGTCCAGACCCTCGCGGCGCAACTCGGTAAAACTGGTAACGCTCCATACATCTGAGGAAATATCCCAATCCTGCTTGAGCAGTTCCTGCGCTTTCATGACTTCGCGCAAAATCGTACCCGAACCCATGAGCTGCACATGATGCTTGCCACCCGTTGTAGATTGCAGCTTGTACATCCCTTTGATAATGCCATCTGCATCGCCCTCTTTCAGGCCGGGCTGCGGATAGTTTTCGTTCATCAGGGTGATGTAGTAATACACGTTTTCCTGCTTTTCCACCATCCGTTTCAAGCCGTGCTGCATGATCACGGCCACTTCGTGCGCGAAGGTCGGATCGTAGCTGACGCAATTTGGAATGGTTGAAGAAAGAATATGACTGTGGCCATCTTCGTGCTGCAAGCCTTCGCCGTTGAGCGTGGTGCGACCGGCAGTCCCGCCCAGCAGGAAGCCGCGACTCTGCATATCGCCCGCTGCCCATGCCAGATCACCAATACGCTGGAATCCGAACATTGAGTAATAAATGAAGAACGGAATCATGATGCGATTGTTGGTCGAATAGGACGTGGCCGCGGCAATCCATGAAGCAAATGCCCCCGCCTCGTTGATCCCTTCCTGCAACAGTTGGCCGTCAGCCGACTCCTTGTAATACATCACCTGGTTTTTATCTACTGGCGTGTACTTCTGCCCTTCGGGTGCGTAAATACCGATTTGGCGGAACAGCCCTTCCATACCGAAGGTACGGGACTCATCGGCCAGAATCGGGACCACGCGTTCACCCAGTTGCTTGTCGCGCAGCAGTTGGTTAAGGAAGCGGACAAAGGCCTGAGTCGTGGAAATTTCACGGCCTTCGCTGGTCGGTTCCAGCACGGCCTTGAAAACGTCCAGTGCAGGCACTTTGAGTTTTTCGTCGGCTTGCGGACGACGGCTCGGGTAGTAGCCGCCCAGTTTCTCGCGATGCTCACGCAGATACTTCATTTCCGGCGAATCTTCAGCCGGTTTGTAGTATGGCAGGTTCTCGAGCTGTTCGTCGGCTACCGGGATATTGAAACGGTCACGGAAGCCCTTGAGTGAATTGATATCCAGTTTCTTTTGCTGGTGAGCCGGGTTCTGACCCTGCGCGATTGCGCCCAGACCATACCCCTTGATAGTTTTGGCCAGAATGACGGTAGGCTGACCGACCGAGTTCTGGGCTGCGTCAAATGCAGCATATACCTTGTAAGGATCATGGCCGCCACGATTCAGACGCCAGATTTCCTCGTCGCTCATGCGACTGACCATTTCCAGCAGGCGCGGGTCCTTGCCGAAAAAGTGTTCGCGAACATAGGCGCCATCATTGGCTTTGCAGGCCTGGTATTCGCCGTCAACGGTCTCCTGCATGACTTTGCGCAGAATGCCTTCCTTGTCGCGCGCCAACAGCGGATCCCAGTAACCGCCCCAGATGAGCTTGATCACATTCCAGCCGCTGCCGCGAAATTCCCCTTCCAGTTCCTGGATAATTTTGCCATTGCCGCGTACCGGTCCGTCAAGACGCTGCAGGTTGCAGTTGATCACGAAAATCAGGTTATCCAGCTTTTCGCGTGCAGCCAGGCTGATGGCGCCCAGGGATTCCGGTTCATCCATTTCGCCATCACCGCAGAACACCCAGACTTTGCGTTTGCTGGTGTCGGCGATACCGCGGGCATGCAGGTACTTCAGGAAACGGGCCTGATAAATAGCCATCAATGGGCCCAGGCCCATTGAGACGGTTGGGAACTGCCAGAATTCCGGCATGAGTTTGGGGTGCGGATAGGAAGGCAGACCCTTGCCACCCACTTCCTGACGGAAGTTGTCCAGCTGATCTTCGCTCAGACGTCCTTCAAGATAGGCGCGTCCGTACACGCCAGGCGAGGAGTGGCCCTGGAAATACACCAGATCGCCGCCATGGTCTTCGGTCGCCGCGTGCCAGAAATGGTTCTGGCCGCAACCGATCATGGTTGCCAGCGAAGCAAAAGAGGCGATATGACCACCCAGATCGCCACCATCCTCAGGATTGTGTTTATTGGCCCTGACCACCATCGCCATGGCATTCCAGCGCACATAAGAGCGGATCCGCTCTTCCATGGCCATATTGCCGGGATGTCGCGGCTCAAGTCCGGGTGGTATGGTATTCACATAGGCTGTATGGGGGGAATATGGAATATTGGAGCCGGACCTGCGTGCCAGGTCGGTCAGTCGCTCAAGCAGAAAGTGCGCACGTTCAGGCCCCTCCCTGTCCAGTACTGCTTCCAGTGAATCGAGCCATTCCTGGGTTTCTACGCTATCCACATCTGTGGACTTGCCTGTCTGAGGTTTATCTGATGTAGACATTCAGTTCTCCATATCGATTTTTTATGCTGGCCACTGCACTATCGTGTTTATGTAACCATACCATTTTCGGTGCGCAGGGAAACCCGGTTTGCGGATTTGTACACCTGACTGCTGCCCATTCTAAAAGAGCAGGCCGCCTCTGACAAGGAATATTTTATATAATGATATTGAATTTTATAATGTGAAATTTACATTGCAGCGCAACATGACTAAATGACAAAATTTGCGCAGTTGCTGTGAATTTGCATCTAACTCCTTTAAAATGTCCAGGTTACGAATTGTGATCATAAGCATGCCCGAATTACCAAGCAAATCTTTGCTTACCTCGTCTTTTTACGATAGCGCAAAATTCAGAAAACGCGGCCTGTACTGGATCACCCCCGTTTTTGTTCTGGTACTGTACCTGCTGGTTATGGCCGGTTTTTTCTGGCTGCAGCGTTTGCACAGCCAAAGCGTCATGTTCATTACCATGGACGAAGAAACCCGTCAGCAGCGGCTGCTGTTTTTCGTCATCGCCCTGTCCCTGATCATCATTATCAGCCTGCTCGCGTTATGGCGCTATACGCGTTTTCGCTCACATGCCGAAGCTGCCCTGCAGGCTGAAACCAGTTTTCGCCGCGCCATGGAAAACTCCATGTCAACCGGCATGCGCGTGCTGGACATGCAGGGCCGTATCGCCTACGTCAACCCTGCCTTTTGCCGCATGATGGGATGGAACGAGGC
>JBOIGK010000593.1:0-2180 GCA_050742695.1 Advenella sp.
GGCCAGTCACAGGGCCGGCAGATCGCGGCCGGCCATCTTGCGCATCCGGATCAGCCGACAAGGCCATGATGCTTTCGATCATGTGAGCAACCGCCGGCGAAGCCAGCCGGTGATAACGATGCCTGCCTTGGTGTTCCCTCACAAGCAGGCCGGCCTCGACCAGGCGCGTGAGGTGTCCGCTTGCAGTTTGCGGCGCAATACCGGCAATACGGGACAGCTCGGTTGCGGTCAGAGCGCGCCCATCCATCAGCGCGGTAAGCATGCTGGCGCGGGCAAGATCACCAAGCAACGATGCTGTTTGGGCAATGTAAGCAATACTGACCATGGTTTACTCCTGGAACATATTATGATTTTAACAAAGTTATCTCGCCCCATGGTACGGTCTGCGCCGTAGCAATTAGCGCCCCTCATCATCATAATGCACTTATATTCTCTCAACACAAAGTCGGCATTTTCCGCAATCAATGGACGATCTACATGGGCTCTTCTCTGACTAAACAAACGCCGGCATTTTTTGGCGTTTGGGTTGTACGTGCCGCCTTCCTTCTGGCAATTTTGGGCTGGGGCGTCGGGTTCTATGGTCCGCCGATCTACCTGGCCGAGGTAGCACAGCGCACGAACTGGCCCTTGAGCCTTATTTCACTGGCTGTCACCTTGCACTTTCTGGTCGGTACATTGGTGATCCTCAGCCTGCCTCGTCTATATGCCAAGGCTGGATTACCCGCAACGACAGTATGCGGCGCCGTACTTACCGCTATTGGCCTCGTTGGCTGGGCCACTGCCTACGAGCCGTGGCAATTGTTCTTGGCGGCCAGCCTCACCGGCCTCGGATGGGTCACGATGGGGGCTGTTGCGGTCAATACTATTGTTGCTGCCTGGTATCACAAGAATCGTCCTATCGCGTTAAGCAAGGCGTATAACGGTGCCAGCGTCGGCGGGGTTATATTCTCGCCCTTGTGGGTGGCATTGATCGGCTGGCTGGGTTTTACCGGCGCTGCAAGTATCGTAGGCGTGATGGTCATCATTATCGTATGGCTGCTGGCCCGCTATGTGTTCACTAAAACACCAGAAAACACCGGGCAGGCGCCAGATGGCAACGTTTCGGACACGGCTCCAGTTCAGCGCCGCCAACAAAGCAGCAACGTAATGCTGCCTGGCGCCGCGCTTTGGCGCAATTGGGCCTTCATCACACTGTCTGCGGGTATGGCAATCGGCCTATTTGCACAGATCGGTTTGCTGGCTCATTTGTTCAATATTTTTTCCCCTGTAATCGGAGCCCAGCAAATGGGCTGGCTCATGGGACTGGGAACCGCTTGCGCGATTGGTGGCCGCGCCATAGCCGCACGGGCAGTTCAACGATTTGGAAACCGACGTACCGTTGCCGCGGGGGGTTATTTGATCCAGGCGCTCGGCACGGCAACGTTGCTTCTTTTTGGCGCGGACAATGTCTTGCTTCTTACCCTTGGCGTCATGCTGTTTGGCTCCGGTATCGGTAATGCCACCTCTATTCCACCGCTGATTGCACAATCGGATTTTTCCCCTGACGATGTGCCCAGAGTTGTAGCCCTGACTGTGGCCATTGCTCAGGGGACCTATGCTTTCGCACCTGCCTTCTTTGGCCTGCTGCAAAGTCATGCTGATGGCCAGCCAAATGCCATGCACGACATGTTCTTTGCTACCGCCATTGGTATACAGGTGCTGGCTGCTGCGGCATATCTGGCGTATCGCGGGCCTCGAGCGACGACTCCCATCGCTGATACCGCATAGCAATGCACTGGACCTGACCAATGATTGAACTCCTTTTACTCAATGCCTGCCTTTTGTCTCAATTGAGAAATCGACAATCTGGGCGATAGTGCATCCTGATCCACAATCAGCTCGATCAATGCCGGCTTTCCTGCTGACCGTGCCCGTGCCCGTGCAAATGCTTGCGGAAAATCGGACGTTCGCTCTACCCTCTCCGCATACGCTCCGTAGGCTTTGGCAAGCGCAACAAAATCCGGATTTTGCAAGTCAGTGCCGTAGACATGACCGGGATAATGTTTTTCCTGGTGCATACGGATACTGCCATACATACCGTTATTAACCACAATAATGACTGGGTCCAGATCATACTGCACCGCAGTGGCCAGTTCCTGTCCGTTCATCAAAAAACACCCATCTCCTGCGAAGCACACGGC
>JBOIGK010000594.1:0-5597 GCA_050742695.1 Advenella sp.
GTCGTAACCGCCGTGGACGAGGCCGCAACCGCCGCAACACCGGCGACGAAACCGAAGTCACAACAGCAGTAGCGACAGAAAATGCTGAGCAGGCACAGGCGTCAGAAACCGCACAGACCGAAGCAGCACCGGCACCACGCCGTAGCCGTCAGGCCAGCGCAGACGCTGCCGCCCGTCCAACCCCGCTCGAGCAGGATCTGATTGACGACGATTCCGAAGACGAAAGCGATCGCGCTACAGAAGGCGAAGACACCCAGACCGGTGATACTGAACCGCGTCGTCGTCGCCGTCGCAGCCGTCGTGGCCGTCGTCAGAATGATTCGGTAGAGACGACAGACTCCGAGAAAGCGTCTTTCGTACCCAACGAAGTGTTGCTCGCTACAGGCGCAGGCGCCACAGCTGATGCCGTCACGACAGCACAGGCAGACGCCGCAGAAAGCCAGGCTGTCACTACACCGGCAGAAAATAATGTGATATCTGACGATACCGCATCGCCTGCGCAAAGCGCTGAGTCCACCTCCGTGTCGGATACCCCTGCGGCCCAAACCGCAGCAACTGCTGCGCCAGCAGCTGATCATCCGGTGGCAGCCCTGGCCGAACCAGTAGCAGTCGTATCCGAGTCCGTTGCGCAATCAACACCCGTTCAAGCAGCGACACCAGCCGCCCCCGCTGAACCAGTGGAACAGGCCGTAGCCGCTGCGACGAACACTGCACCGGCGCCAGCAGTCAACAACGCTGCTGCAACCGAGGCACCTGCCGAAGTCGCGGAAAAAACCGTGACACAGGCACAGCCCCCTGCCGAGCAGGCAGAGCCACAACCGCAAGTCGTTGCTCAAGAGCCGGTGGCTCCTGCAGCCGCAGCCCCGGTATCGGCTCCCGCCGTCGCCGTCAACAAGGAAGCGCTTAAAGAGATCGTTTCTGGCGTCGGTATGGAATGGGTAGAGACCCGCTCCGGGCTCACGGAAGAAGCAATGATGGCTCCTCCTCCAAAACCTGCAGGACGTCCTCGCAAGGCACGTAGCCAGGCTCAGGCGGAACCATTGGAAATCGTGGAAACCCGCGACGAGTAAACTACTGTCGGCCTGTCGCCAATACTGGAAACGGGCCGCACAATGGGAAAAGCCCCTTGTCTGTAGCGCTGTGTTAAACACAGAGCAATGACAAGGGGCTTTTTATTTGTCTGCTGCGATAAACGTGAACACCGCGTCCCTACCGCCACGCGTGGCTTATATTGCTACTTAGCTTTATTGCAGCGTGATGTTCCCCGCCTTGATAATCTTGGCCCAGTCTTCGCGTTCCTTGTCGGAATAGGCTTTGAATTCGGATGACGTCATGGGCATGATCTCTACGCCCAGCCCCTGCACTTTTTTGCTCACTGCCTCACTTTCCAGCGTGGCTTTCAGATCTGAATCCAGCTTTTTCACGATCTCGTCGGGCATGCCCGACGGACCGACCAGGCCCTGCCACGCATAAGCAACAAAATCACCCACGCCTTCCTGGGCCATGGTGGGCACATCGGGCAGTAGAGCCAGACGCTCTGGCACGGTCACGGCCAGCACCCTGACTTTGCCCGCCTTGATATTGGGCAGTGACGAGCCCAAATCACCAAACATTAGGTCAACCTGACCACCAATCAAATCCTGCAATGCTGGCGCCGCACCCTTATAAGGCACATGCACAATATCTGTTTTGGTCAACTGCTTGAAGCGTTCAAGCGCCAAATGGTGAGGAGAGCCGGCGCCGGCAGAACTGGCCGTCAGTTTGCCCGGCTCTTTTTTGGCCGCTTCGATTAATGCGTTGACTGTTTTGAAGGGAGAATTGGCAGGTACGGCTAGAACCAGTGGAAACCGGGCCAGCCCGCCGATATAGGTAAATTTGGCCGGGTCATACGTTAGGCTTTTGTATAAGGACGGATTGAATGCCAGCGTACCTGAATCGGCCGTGCCTACAGTGTAGCCGTCCGGTTTGGCGCGGGAGATTGCCGAGGCGCCAATGGCGGTGCCGCCACCAGGCTTGTTTTCGATCACGATTGTTTGCCCCAGCGTTTTTTCCAGCGACGCAGCCACTGTTCGGGCAATCACGTCTGTGCCGCCACCTGCCGGATATGGCACGACCCAGGTTACAGGACCTTCCGGCCACGCAGCATGCGCAGCCATCCCGGCCAGACTCAGGGTAGCCACGGACAGCCACTGTTTGATGTTCATTTGGTATCTCCACTAATAGGTTTTTATGCTGACGCACCGACATTGCCAGCGGCCAGATATTACTGTAAAGCAAGCGCCGGCTGCTGCATAAATCATGCCACTGCGTTCAATTTATGCATAGTGGCAATTTCCATTAGTCGGTCAGCGCCGCCTCGTCAATCAGCCGGCAGATCAAGTCCGGCTGCCCGATTTGCTCGCTCATCAGCAGCGCCAGCCGGGTGAGCATCAGCGTGCGACCCGACTCAGGGATTGAGTCCAGGGTTTCGGCCAAATGATCATATACCTGCTCCAGCGCGTGGGTCTGAATACTCATCTTAATTCTCCTTATGACCAGGGCTACCCGGCAATTGTCCGATATATTGACTTAGACGGCCCCAGGCGTAATGCTGCCAGCGCGCACTCACGTGATGGTCCGGCCTGATCACATACACCTCCCCACCTTTGGCCGCATAGCGTTGCCGCAACACATCAGCCGCGACCTGATAAGCGATATGATCGACGCGCAGCTCAAACGCGCCGTCTCCTGAACCAAGCACGTGCAAGGTCAAGGGTTTGCCCAGTGCGCGTAAGGCATTGACTTCCTGTCGCAATGGCTCGGGTGCCACCTGCGGCCCTTCCCCGCCAACCATGTAGACAACTTGAAAACCTTCACCAAAATGGTCGTACAGATGGCTGCCATCGGCTAGCTTCAAGTTGGCAAACACGACACCGCTTTCAATGGCGTCAGGCATGATGGCATTATCGTCCTGCGCACTGTTCAGGGGGGATTCCCGGTAGGCGTGGGCACGCGAGGTACGCCAATGAAAAAGTGGCCGCACAAAATCATGTTTAAGCGACAAGGCAAGCGTGGCATCGCGCAGCAATCGGAAACCCGCCGTTGGCGGCGCCATGAAACGGGTGCTTTTGCCCGCCTCTGCGATGATTTCCCTGGCGGCGCTTACCCGGTCTGCGCTATAGGTGTGCAACAATGCGATGTCTGCCTGGCCGTTGACGACAGCTGCCAGCTTCCAGCCCAGGTCCATTGCATCCTGAAACCCGGTATTGGCGCCCCTTACGCCAAAGATGGGAAGCAAATGAGCCGCATCCCCCACAAACATGACTCTTTGATGCACATAGTCAGGCAAAGTGAGCGCACGTGCCGAATAAACCGAGGCCCAGTCCATTTCCCAGTTTTTACCCTGGTATCCCATCATCTGCAGTTGCGCATTGACGGCTGCTGCCAGATTCTCGGGTTTCAGCGCTTCTTCGCTGCTGACTTCGGCCGCCAGCTGATAATCAAAACGCCAGATATTGTCCGGCTCTTTATGCATCAGAATAGTATTGCCAGGATTCCAGTCGGGCGAAAAGAACGCCAGCCGCTCCGTAGGCAGATCCAGATCAATGCGGATATCCACAATAACAAACCGGCCTTCGTAGCTGTCGCCTTCCAGAGCAAGCCCCAGTTGCTGCCGCACCGTCGAACGCGCGCCGTCGGCAGCAACCAGCCATTGGGTGCGGCAGGTATACTCACCTTCGGGCGTATCAACAACCAGAGCAACGCCTGAATCGTCCTGGGTAAAAGAGGTTAGCCGATTACCCCAGCACAAGCGGATAAGAGGCTGCACCTGAGCTGCCTCAACCAAATATGTCTCCAGCCAGTTCTGCTGCAGATTATTCAGTGGCGCGAACCGGTCGTTGTCATCGACCGGCGTTTCCATGCGAAATACCCGTTCCCCTTTATAGTACGAGTTGCCACTGGTCCAGGGCAGCGCTTTGGTCATGATGCGCGCTGCGACTCCGGCAAATTCCAGGATTTCCATTGAACGTTTGGTAAAAACAATGGCGCGGCTGCCCTCGGTCACCTGACATTCCGATATCAACACGTTTGAACGGATGCCATGGCGCGCCAGAATGAGTGCGGTAACCAGCCCGATAGGCCCGCCGCCTACAATGGTCACCGGCGCTGTGGTGGCCTGGCCTGAACCGGGATGGTATGCAGCATAGACGGTGTAAGGGTGATACAGAGAGGCGCGCGGTTGCCGCAAGGGCTGGTGCATAAGAAGTCTCCTGACGCTATTATCCTGAAATGCCCCAAGCGATGTGGCATTAATTTCTTGGCATTTTAATTGAAAAATCAACTAAATTCAAGCAATCAGATATGGGGATTTACCCGTGACACGGCGACTGCGCGCGCAAATTAACCATTGCGCCGAGGCACCCGTTAATCAGTCAGATTCTGGTGGATTTTGCCAAACAGGCCGAACAAGGTCTGTTTTTCGCGAGGAGTGAGGGATTTGAGCGCCACGTCGTTGCGCTGGACAATCAGGTCTACGATATCCGTATAGACCAACTGCCCGGCCGGGGTCAAAAACAGTTCAAATGCTCTTGCGTCCCGGCTGTCGCTGCGTTTTTCTACAATGCCTTTTTCAACCAACGACACGACTGCCCTGCTTGCCTGGCTCTTATCCAGATTAGCCAGCCGGGCCAGTTGGATCACTGATAAGGTTCCGTAATAACCCAGGACTGCAATCGTGCGCCCTTCCCCGGCATTCAGGACGATGCGTTGAATATCTGAGTAGTCGACACGCCGATCGATCAGTTTGGATAACTGATGCAACTGATAGGTCAGCGTTTTTTCGAGTCGAAAAGCGTCAGAATCCATCGATGCCTCCTGCATCAGGCAGACACTGCTTCACTGGATTGGCCTGTGAGCAAGGCCATCAGTCGAGCCAGTTCCGTACGCAGTTCGCGTCTGTCAATAACCATGTCCACCGCGCCTTTTTCAAGCAGGAACTCGGCACGCTGAAAACCTTCGGGCAACTGTTCGCGAACGGTCTGCTCAATCACGCGCGGACCTGCGAAGCCGATAAGCGCCTTGGGCTCGGCAATAACGACATCACCCATGAAAGCGAAGCTCGCTGACACGCCGCCCATTGTCGGGTCGGTCAGCACACTGATAAACGGCAGCCCTTCCTGAGCCAGACGGGTCAGCATAGCGTTGGTTTTTGCCATTTGCATCAGCGAGAACAGGCTTTCCTGCATGCGGGCGCCACCAGAGGCAGCCACACAGATAAACGGTGTCTTGTTCTGGATCGCCGCGCGAACGCCGCGCACGAAACGCTCACCCACAACCGAGCCCATGGAACCGCCCATGAAATCGAATTCAAAGCAGGCAAGCACAACGGGAACGGTACAGATGCTGCCGCTCATGACGACCAGCGCATCAGATTCGCCTGATTTTTGCGTGGCTTCGGCCAGCATTTCAGGGTACTTGCGGCTGTCCTTGAACTTGAGGGGGTCGGTCGAGCGAATGCCTTCGCCGATTTCTACACGACCATCCGCGTCCAGCAGCGCGTCAATCCGCGCACGCGCGTTCAAACGCATATGGTAGCTGCATTTGGGACATACATGGAC
>JBOIGK010000595.1:0-5968 GCA_050742695.1 Advenella sp.
GGTACATTCAGGGCATCAATTCATGCCCATGGGTAATGGCGTAATGTAACCATTCTATGCACCCAAGCTATCAACTACCTGAAAATGGTTCTATTTGACAAGCGCAATCTGTCCGGAGCAGGTATGAGTCTGCCTTGATGACGCTTATGTACCACGTTGCGTGGTATTTCATGTGTGATTGGTGGGGGTGGTCTCAGCTCATCTTGCCGGGCATATCAATGCCACGAATGATGTCGGCAACGGCAAGCACCAGCCGTGATTCTGCAGCCATGGTGGCAATGGCAAGTGTGAGATTATTGCGAATAGCTGGCTCGACAATAGGCGCGCAGCTCAGATTGGCCTGCCCGGGAATATCGCCCAGGGCAGAGCGAGGAATGATCGTGAACACTGGTTCGTGCGAATAACTCAGGGTTTCGACGATTGTCTGTACGACATCTACTTCGGCTACCACATTCAATTGCACATTACGATCCCGGCAGGTTTGTTCAACAAGGGTACGAATTGTGTTGGGTGCGCTGGGCAGCACCAGGGGATACTGTCCAAGATCAGCCACCTGTACTTGTCCCGGCAGCCGCAGTCCGCTGGCATGCGCATGAGCAAGCACCAGATTTTCACGATAAAGCGATTCGACCTGCATTAGAGAAGAAGGTGCCGGCTCGTACAGCAACGCCAGATCCACCTTGTCTTTGAGCAACCAGTCCCGCAATTGGGCACTCAGTCCTTCGGCTAGCGTAATGGACGAATCCGGAAACAGCGCCCGGAACTGTTGCATGATACTCGGCGCCAGACGTCGGGCGATGCGCGGCGGAATACCCAGCCGCACCCGGCCCGGCGCAGCGGACCGGAAATTCATCAGGTCCTGCTTTGCCTGCGTGGCCATCCGGTGCAGCGTTCTGGCATGACCCAGCAGCCGGGCGCCGGCTTCAGTCAGTTCCACTCCACGGCCCGTGCGAACCAGCAAATGCTGTCCAAGCTCGGCCTCCAGCAACTGGATCTGCCGGCTCAGCGACGGCTGCGACAGATCGAGCATATCCGCAGCGCGGGAAAAGCTGCGCTGTTCTGCAATCACGATGAAATACTGAAGCTGTTTGAGATCCATGTAGCAATGATATACGTTTTTTCAATATCAGAAGTCGCAAGGCGGGTCTTGATGATTCGCAGACCCTCGCGCATCATGGCTGTGATTAGACAATGACAGGGGACAGTGAGCAATGAGACGACTGGAAAACAAAGTAGCGATTGTGACGGGTGCCGGCAGCGTCGGGCCGGGTTGGGGCAATGGTCGGGCGATTGCCTGGCGGTTTGCCAGCGAGGGCGCGCAGGTTTTTGCCGTGGACATGAACCCCGATGCGTTAAATGAAACCGTAGCCAAGGTCAATGAAGTAAACGGCACAATCCGTACATGGACTGCAGATGTCACTTCGGCAGATGCTGTTGAGCAGATGGTGCGTGCTTGCCAGCAGGCCTTCGGACGCGTCGATATTCTTGTCAACAATGTCGGAGGGTCGAAAAAGGGTGGCCCGGTTGCCCTGGACGAACAAACATGGGACAGCCAGCTTGATTTCAATCTGAAAAGTGTATTTCTGGGCTGCAAGTATGTATTGCCGATTATGGAACAACAGGGTGCAGGGGCCATTGTCAATATTTCGTCCACCTCCGGCATCCGCTGGACCGGTTCGGCGCAAGTTGGCTATGCCAGCGCCAAGGCCGGCATTATCCAATTGTCCCGCGTCGTGGCAGTGGAGTATGCCAAGCGCAATATACGGTGCAATACCGTGGTGCCGGGCCAGATGCACACACCAATGGTAGAAACGCGTCTGGCAGGACAACGCGCAGGCGGCGATGTCAGTACGCTGCTTGCACAGCGCCAGGCTCGTATTCCGCTGCCATTCATGGGCGATGGCATTGATACGGCCAATGCCGCGCTTTTTCTGGCGTCCGACGAAGCGCGCTTTATCACGGGCACCGAAATTGTGGTGGACGGAGGCATGAGTGCACGCTGCGACTGAGACCCCCGTCCGCTATCCGGATCCTGCAGTAATTGCCCTGGATCCCCGCTTTCATGCGCTGACGCTACCCCTGGCCGGGCTCGAGCGGCTCGCAAGCGGCAGTCGCTGGGCCGAGGGGCCGGTGTGGTTTGGCGACTGGAACTGTTTGCTATGGAGCGATGTACCGAATAACCGCATCATGCGATGGGATGCCGCCACCGGCCAGAGCCACGTGTTTCGCAGTCCGTCAAATTATGCCAATGGCAATACACGCGACCGGCAGGGACGCCTGATCACCTGCGAGCATCTGTCGCGCCGGGTGACGCGCACGGAGCAGGATGGCCGCATTACCGTGTTGGCGGACAGCTATCGGGGTAAGCGCCTGAACTCTCCCAATGACGTGGTGGTCAAGTCAGACGGTTCAATCTGGTTTACCGATCCGCCGTTTGGCATCGTTGGTTACTATCAGGGTGAACAGGCTGAGCAGCAACTGCCTGCGGCCATCTATCGCATCGACCCCGTTAATGGACAAGTGGCCCTGGTGAGCGATGCCGTCAATGGCCCCAACGGTCTGGCATTCTCTGCCGATGAATCACAATTGTACGTGGTCGAATCACGTGCCCAACCGCGTAATCTGCTGGCCTTTGATCTGAATGCCGACGGTACTGGCTTGCTTGGGCAGCGCGTGCTTTTCGATGCCGGGCAGGGGACGCCGGACGGTTTTCGGGTCGATATCCATGGCAATTTGTGGTGTGGCTGGGGAATGGGTACTGCCGACCTTGATGGGGTCAGGGTATTTAGTCCGCAAGGCGAACTGCTGGGGCGCATTGCATTGCCCGAGCGGTGCGCCAATCTTTGTTTTGGCGGTTTGCATCGGAACCGCCTGCTCATGGCGTCGTGTACGTCAATTTATTCACTGTTCGTCAATACGCAAGGGATTGCGGGTACCTGACGGCATAAGGAGGAAGACATGTCCGGAATCGGAAAAAAATATATTAAATACGTGATGCCATTTGCCGCTGTTCTTGGTCTTGCATTCAGCCAGTATGCCATGGCCGCATCTCCCGTCAGTGTCGTGGTGGCCTTTCCTGCCGGCGGCCCCGGCGATACGCTGGCCCGGGTGACCGGAAAAGAGCTGGAGAGCCAGCTTAAGCAAACGGTGGTGGTGGAAAATAAGCCGGGCGGCAATGGTGCCATTGCCGCCAGTACGGTCACCCGGGCAAAACCGGATGGCAATACACTGTTTCTAAGCTCTACCGGTGCGATTGCCATCAATCCGGCGCTCTACAAAAAACTGATCTATGACCCGGCAAAGGATCTGCAACCAGTAGCACTGCTTGTTTCCACACCCGAAGTGCTGGTCGTGTCCAAAAAAAGCGGTATTACAAGTGTGAAGGAGTTGCTTGAAAAGGCCAAAAGTAATCCTGACGGTATCTCGCTGTCCACCTCCGGGGTAGGCAGCATGCCTCATATGGCGATTGCCCAGTTTCGCATTGCCACCCAAGCCAATACGCTGATTGTGCCCTTTGGTGGCGCAGCTCCGGCGATTACCGCAACCATAGGCGGACAGGTGGATGGCTTTTTTGGCGATGTGTCCGGCCTGGTGCAGCACATCAAGCAGGGCAGCCTGGTGCCTATCGGCGTGGCATCGGCCAAGCGATCAGCAGCGCTGCCGCAGGTTCCTACTTTTGACGAGCTGGGCATCAAAAATGTTCATGCGACAAACTGGTACGGGGTTTTTGCACCGGCAGGCACGCCTGATGAGAAAATAAAGGAACTGAACCTGGCTTATCGTGCGGTCATGAAAACACCGGCGGTCACGCAATATGTGCAAACCTCAGGCCTGGACACAGATGATCTGGAACCGGCGCAGTTTGCATCACTGATCGATCAGGATACCAAGAAATGGGGCGATCTGATCAAGGCGGAAAATATCAAGATGAATCAATAGAGGTGATTGCCATTAAAGCTGATTGCCATTAAAGCTGATTGGCAAGAACGGTGACTATCGCTGTGAGGATTTTAATGGTCATTATGTGGCCACAGTGATCAGCCGGGCGCCGTCTTGAATCTTCGTGGGTGCAGCTATAATGACTGACCGCTGCGCCAGTACTGCAATAGGGTCGTACTGGCGCAGCAAACATGCATGGACGAGATGGCAAAATGGCGAGAAATATCGAAATCAAGGCGCGTATTGCGAGTGTCAGTGATCTGGCGCAGCAGGCGGCCACGATGGCAACCGAATCACCTTGCGAGATATTCCAGGATGACACGTTTTTCAAATGTGATGAGGGTCGGCTAAAGCTCCGGGACTTCGCAGACGGGACAGGACAGCTTATTTTTTATCGGCGCCAGGATGAGGCGGGGCCGAAAGAATCATTTTATGTGTTGTCTGAAACGGCGACGCCTGAATCGCTCAGAGAAGTGTTATCTCTGGCCTATGGCGTGATTGGTCGGGTAATCAAGCGACGTACGTTGTACATGGTAGGCAGAACGCGCGTTCATCTTGATCACGTGGAAGGACTGGGCCAGTTCATGGAGCTTGAAGTGGTATTAGAAGACGAAGAGTCGACAGCCATTGGCATGCAGCAAGCCGAAGCATTGATGCAGCAATTGGGGATCCACAGTTCGCAACTGATCGAGGGGTCTTACTTCGATCTGTTGGCCCGCACTCGTCTGTAAACTGATGTACCTGCCACTTAATGTACAGTGGCATGACGGTTGCCTCAACGCAGTTGATAAACGCGATTGCTCGGCAAATAACGATTTGCCTGCTGAAAACAGCGCACCGGCAGTGGCTTAATGAAAACGGTTCAGCGAAAACGGCGCCAGTTCATTGGCGCTTGCCTGGCCGGCCATGGCGCGCGCCAGCAGCCTGCCGGTGTTTACAGAGCCGGTCAGTCCAAGATGGCCATGCCCGAATCCGGTCCACAGGCCCGGCAATTCTGCGACAGGGCCTATTACAGGCAAAGAATCGGGCAGGCAGGGTCGATGGCCCAGCCAGGTGGTAAAGCCGCTGGTATCCAGATTGTTCAGGCCGGCCAGCGCGTGATCCTTGAGCAGTAGCGCGCGCTGCTCGTTCATCGGCTTGCCGGTGCCGCCGAATTCAACCGTGCCGGCGATACGCAATTGGCCTTGCATCGGGTTCATGAAGATCTTGCGATCGGCCAGCACCACAATGCGCGATAGCGTGAGACCAGGATGCGGCGCCTGCAGGTGGTAGCCGCGCTGGCTTTCCAGAGGAACCGACCGGTTCAGTCTCGCCAGCAGATCGCGCGAGCCCATTCCTGCACAAACGACAACATGATCGGCCTGCCATGATTGTTCGTCACTGAACAAATGCCACTTGTCATTGCTGCGACGCAAGTTACTGATGCCGGCGTTGACAAATGCAACGCCCAGGTCAGTGTTCGCCCTGGCCAGCGCCTGAGAGTACTGGAACGGGTCGCTGACCCAGCCTTCTTCCGGTAGAAACCAGCCGCTGCGATAGGTGTCGCTGACGGCCGGTTCCAGGTCGGCAATGGCGGCGCGATCCACTGGCTGCATGGCCAGTCCGAAGTCGGCCTTGAGTTGCCAGGACGCCTTGTCCTTGTCGCGGCTGCCGGCGTCTGGGTACAGGTGTAATTGACCTGTGGTTTTTATTAAATGGGCGCAGCCGATGTCGCGGGCCAGTTCCGTGTGATGACGCACCGATCCGGCCAGCAGATCATGCAGGGCGCTCGCGATTTGCCGGACGCGTTCCGGCCTTGACGCAGCGATAAAGCGCACAAACCAGGGCATGGCCGGCAACAGGTAGCCCAGCGGGACATGCAGCGCACTGGTGCTGTCCAGCAGCATGGAGGCTGCCTGTCTGATGACACCGGGCATGGCCAATGGCGCGACCGAGCCTTCGGACAACGCGCCGGCATTGCCGAATGAGCATTGAGAGCCCGGGGCCTGAGCGTCAAATACAGTTCCCTGCCAGCCCGCCTTTCTGAGGG
>JBOIGK010000596.1:0-10018 GCA_050742695.1 Advenella sp.
ACTGCATTCGGTTGCACGATCCAGGGAACAGTGAGTGAAGACGATGTGGTCAGGCTCTCGTCCCAATTGGTGGCTGCCGGCGCTGACGAAACCGGGCTGTCCGATACCACCGGATATGCGAATCCGGCTCAGGTGCGGCGACTTTTCACGCGTGTCTTTGCCGAAATAGGCGACAAATGTGGCGCGGCCCATATGCATAACACGCGCGGGCTGGGCATGGCCAACAATCTGGCTGCTTATGATGTCGGTGTGCGCACCTTTGATGCGTCGCTGGGCGGGCTCGGCGGTTGTCCTTATGCGCCTGGTGCGTCTGGCAATGTGGTTACCGAAGATCTGGTTTTCATGTTCGAGGCCATGGGCATTGATACCGGCATCAATATCGCAAAACTGATTGGCGCCCGCGAGCCGCTCAAAGCCGGCGTTCCACAAGAAGCCGTGTATGGCATGGTGGCTGAAGCGGGCGTGCCTTTAACCTTTGAACAACAAGCGTAATATGACAGAACAAACATTACCCTATGCGGGGTTGAAGGTTATTGAGTTTACGCACATGGTGATGGGTCCTACTTGTGGCCTGATCCTGGCCGACCTGGGCGCCGATGTCATTAAGATTGAACCACTCAAGGGAGATAACACCCGTCATCTGCTGGGATCAGGCGCCGGTTTTTTTTCCGCATTCAATCGCAATAAAAAAAGCCTGGCGGTTGACCTCAAATCGGAGCAGGGGCTGGCCTTGGTCAAGGACCTGATCGGCTCGGCCGATGTGGTGAGCGAAAATTTCAAACCCGGCACCATGAAAAAGCTGGGGCTGGACTATGAATCTTTGTCAGAACGCAATCCCGGTCTGGTGTATGTCAGCCACAAGGGGTTTCTTCCTGGTCCCTATGAACACCGCACTGCGCTGGACGAAGTGGTGCAGATGATGGGCGGGCTGGCCTACATGACCGGCAGAAAGGGCGACCCGATACGCGCGGGAACCAGCGTCAATGACATTATGGGTGGCATGTTTGGCGCTATCGGCGTGATGGCCGCGCTCAAGGCACGCGAACTCACGGGCAAGGGACAGCAGGTGCAAAGTGCCCTGTTCGAAAATAATATATTTCTGGTTGCTCAGCACATGATGCAGTACGTGGTCACCGGCAAGGCCGCCGACCCGATGCCCAGCCGTATTTCGGCCTGGGCCATTTATGACGTATTCAATGTCAAGGACGGTGAGCAGATATTTTTGGCAGTGGTCAGCGATACGCAGTGGCGAATTTTCTGCGACGCCTTCGGGTTGCCCGAGTTACTGAACAACGCGGATCTGAAAACCAATAACCTGCGCGTACAGGCACGTTCGTGGCTGTTGCCCCTGCTGCAGGAACGCATGGCAGCCTACTCAAAGAAAGAACTTGCCGCGCTGTTTGAAGCCAATGCGTTGCCGTTCGCGCCTATTGCGCGGCCCGAAGAACTGCTGGACGACGCGCATCTGCTGGAAACTGGCGGGCTGGCGCCCATGCAGATGCCCGATGGCCGGCAAACCAATGTACCGCTGCTGCCCATCTGCATGGATGGCCAACGGCTGGGCGTGCGCCTGAATCCGCCGCGGCTTGGCGAACATACGCTGAGCATTCTGCAGAGTGCCGGGTTGAGCGACGCGCAAATCAATACCTTGCTGGAAAACAATGTCATTGCCACGCAATAAGGAGACAATCATGAAAAAAATAGCCGTTGCCTTTGCGACAGCGCTGTTAACCCATTTGTCATTGAGTTCCGTGGCGCAGGCGCAAGAGCGCTATCCGCAACGGGCGGTGACCATTACGGTTCCCTATTCTCCGGGTGGTACCACCGATTATGTGGCCCGTATGCTGGCCAAGCAAATGTCCGAAATATCGAAACATTCATTTGTCGTGGAAAATAAGCCGGGGGCCAGCGGCACCATCGCTACCGCTTCAGTCATGCGAGCCAAGCCGGATGGCTATTCGCTGTTGATGAATGACACAACGTATGCAATGTTGCCGGCCGTGTTCAGGAAACTGTCCTGGGATCCTGTCAAGGATATTGCGCCCATTGCCAATGTTGCTTCGACGCCTGTCATTTTGATCGTACCGGCAAATTCACCGTTCAACTCCCTGGCCGACCTGCTCAAAGCGGCCAAGGAAAAGCCTGAGTCGCTTACCTTCGGCTCCGGCGGCAACGGCAGTTCAACGCATCTTGCCGGCGAAGTGTTCCAGCATCAGGCGGGCATCAAGCTGCTGCACGTTCCCTACAAGGGTGCGGGCGAAGCCTTGCTGGCCCTGGTTGGCGGGACCGTGGATGTGGAAATCAGTGCAACACCTACGGCCATTCCACAAATTAACAGCGGCAAGGTCAAAGCCTTGGCCATCAGCAGTCCGCAGCGGCTGCCACAACTGCCCGCCGTGCCGACCTTTGCACAGGCTGGCCTGCCCGATTACCAGGTGCAAAACTGGTTTGGTCTGGTTGCTCGTGCCGGTACGCCGCCAGAGGTCATTAACACGCTGAATCGTCTGGTGAAGGAAGCGGTGGCCGACCAGTCCATTCAATCGTCGTTTGAAAAACTTGGTGCTCAGGCGGTAGGTAACAGCCCCCAGGAATTCTCGCAACAGATTGCGAGTGAAATTGACAGTTGGGGGCGCACTGCCGAGCGTGCCGGCCTGCAAAAACAGTAAGGGTGCACCATGTTTTTTCTGAACCAGGAACCCCAACGTTGTGATGCGCAGGTATGGAGCACCATGCCTGACCATTTGCGCTTGCGCAATACCGATTCTGACTGGGCCAAGGCCAATAAGGGCGGCGAGCAATTGCATTCCTTTATCGAGGGTCCCGCCATGGATACCCAGGGCAATCTTTATGTGACCGATATTCCGTACGGACGCATTTTCCGTGTCTCGGCGCAAAAGGATTGGGAATTGATCGTCCAATACGACGGTGAACCCAACGGGCTGAAGGTTTTGCGCGATGGTTCGCTGCTCATTGCTGATTATCGCCGCGGTCTGCTGCGCTGTGATCCGCTTGCAAAAGTAGTTGAACCGGTGCTGGCGCGACGCAATGCCCAGTCATTCAAAGGGCTGAATGATTTATATGTCACTCGTGATGAATCACAGGTGTATTTCACTGACCAGGGTCAGACCGGCCTGCATGACCCGACTGGCGCTGTGTATCGCTATGGGTTGAAAACGGGGCGGCTCGATTGCCTGATGAACAACGTGCCCAGTCCCAACGGGATTGTGGTCGACGAAGACAGATCGGTGCTGTTCGTGGCAGCTACTCGCGATAACGCCGTATGGCGCGCACCCCTGTTGGCCGATGGATCGGTATCGAAAACCGGCCGCTTCTGCGCGCTGTTTGGCACCAGCGGCCCCGATGGCCTCGCGCTGGACCAACAGGGCAAGTTGTATGTGGCGCATGCGTCGCTCGGGCGCGTTTTTGTATTTGAGGCCAACGGCGAGTGTTGCCGGATACTGCGTTCAGTTGCAGGCAACACGGTGACCAATCTGTGTTTCACCAATGCGCGTTGTGACACCTTGCTGGTTACTGAGTCGGCCACAGGCACCGTGCTGCATGCTGCAGTTGGTGCTGCAGAAGACAATTTTCAACAACCCGAAAAATAAGGGAACGGAGACAACGATGTTCAGGAAAACAATGATTACCGGACTAGCCGGTGGTATGCTGCTGGTCGCAACAGTGACGACCGGCTTTGCGCATGCCCAGGATTGGCCGCAGCGGCCCGTACGCATGGTCGTACCCTATACCCCTGGCGGCGGGACCGATAGTATTACCCGGATTATTGCTGAGAAGATCAGCCAGACGGATAAAGATATTCAGTTCGTAATTGAGAACAAACCGGGTGCAGGCGGCAATATCGGCATGACCCAGGTGGCCCGTGCCAAACCTGACGGGTTGACGCTGGGCATGGGACAGACGTCCAATCTGGCCATCAACCCGGTGATCATGCAGGATATGAAGTTCGATGCCAGCAAAGACTTCACCCCGATTGCGGTGGTCGCCGAATTGCCAACCGTTCTGGTGGTCAGGGCAGACTCCCCTTATCAATCGCTGGCCGATGTGATCGCGGCAGCCAAGGCCAAGCCCGGGCAGCTCAAGCAAGCCCTGGCCACCCTGGGCACCGTAGGCCATCTGGCCGGCGAAATGCTGTCCTACAAGGCGGGCATCAAAGTGCTGAATGTGCCTTACAAAGGCGCGTCTCCGGCGTTGACCGAGCTGATTGGCGGTCAGACCGATTACATGTTTGCGACGCCGGTGTCTGTGATCAATCTGATCGCCGACAAGGATCTGCGTGCGCTGGCGGTCACATCCAGCAAACGTATCGCCGCCATGCCAGATGTCCCTACTGTTGCGGAACAAGGCTACGAGGGCTTCAATGCGGTTGACTGGAAGTTGATTGTCGGGCCGGCAGGCGTACCGGGGCCAGCGGTGGATCGCCTGAGCAAGGCTTTTGTTGCGGTCAGCAAGGATCCGGAATTTATCAAGCGCATGGAAGCGGACGGCAATACGGTGGTAGGAGGCTCTGCAGCCGATGCTCAGGCCTATCTGAAAAAAGAGCAGACCGAATGGAAAACATTGCTCCAGGCGATCGACTTTAAGTTGAAATAAGTAAGACAGATGCGATGATCATGCTGTCACGGCAGACAGGTAGCCCGAATGACAAGCATGGCAGACATCAGTAGAAGAAACAGGTTGAATGCGCGGCGGAACGAGGCTTCCGGCCACCGCCCCGCCCATCGGTCTGCCAGTTCATGGATCAGCAGGCATCCGATGATGGCGCTGACCATGATCGACACGTTCAGCGGAAACGGCAATCCACCATGTGCAAGGATGACGGAAATCTGAATGGTCTTCCCCATACCGAAACACAGGTAGAGTGCGAAAAGTTGCTGCTTGCGGGTCAAGCGTGCCAGTCCGGCAAATAGCACGAGGAAAGGCGCGCCGACGTTGAGGGCAGCTTCCGTCAGCCCGGCCAGCAGACCGAACAGCGGCGCTCTACGCCTTGCGGCGACGGAGAAATCTCTTTGACTACGCTGCAGCAGCGCCGGCAACACAACGCAGATCAGTAGCAGCGCGGAAAGCAGATACAGCGCGGTGCGTTCGCTCAGTGCTAGCTGGGCGCGGGCGCCGACTATGGCGCCTAGCATGATGCCTGGCAATACTGGCCATGGCAGTGATTGTTCCCGTAGTGAGGTGCGTTGTCGCCAAAGCCAGGTGGCGGTTAGCGCCAGCATCGGGGCTGCCGCCAGCATCACGGCGCTGCGATGATCCAGGAGCAGCGCGAGCGCCGGAGTGGCGATCATTGCAAACCCCAGCCCGAAGACGGCCTGTACGCAGGCGGAAATCGCGAGAATGACCAAGCAAAAGGTGAGTTCCGTGGCACCCATTATATAATCTGAGCCAATCGTGCAGCTGCCGACAAGGACGGGGCGCAATGGGCTCTGCCGGCAAGGGGGAGTGTCTGGCCCATGTATAAGTATTCATAGACAGGTATGGGCGTTCGCGCATGAATCGATACGGACATTGGCAAGGTTCCTGAATGGGTTTGCAGCCAGGCCCGAACGGCCCGGTACAGATCCATTATTCCCAAACCCACTTACGCTTGCCAGCAAGGAATTGCCGATAGTCGCGGTTTTTATGATGTCAAGTGCGCAATCCTGACTGACAGCGGTTATCGCAAGCGCGCCAGCAGACATGGTTGCTGTATCAGGAGTGTGCCATTTTCATTTCGCACGACGAGTTCGGCTTGAGCGAACTGCGCCAATGTCTGAGAAACGCATTGCCGTGTGGCTCCGATTATCGATGCCAGTTGGCCGTGTGACAGCGCAATCAATGGACCCGAAGGCCGCGCTGCCAGCATTGACAGCAGCCGTGCTAGTCGTACCCGCATCGAATGGGTGGCCAGCAACTGCAACAACGCACAGTAACATTGCGATTTGTGAACCAGCGCATCGCACAGCGCGACGGCGAGGGGCGCATGTTTGCCGGCAAGCGTCCTTAATTCGGCGCCCGGTAGCCACAGCCCATGGATATCCTGTTCCGCGACAGATGTCCATACATGCTGGCCACCGCCGAACATCTGCGGTGCACCGACAAAATGCCCGGCACTCCAATAACCCAATGTCAGTTCGCGTGCGTCTTCCGATGTATAGTAGGACCGTACCAGGCCGGACTGGATCAGAACCAGACCGTTGTGGGCCTGGCCCTGCTCGAACAGAATGTCGCCCGCATGGCAGGTGCGGGCTCGTCCCAGCGCGAGGACGTCTGCGCGAACGCCGACCGGCAAGCGTGCCAGCAGGTCCGGTACCTTGCTATCGAGGGCACTGTCGGACAGAAGCAGCGCGCCCGAGGGCAGGGCCGGTCTGCGCCGGGCGCGACCGGGCGGTTTATTCAATTTGCTTGCCGGCAGGCGTGTGCCGGAATGCAGGACTGGGGCATGTTTGCTCTCCGTTGATCACGGTGCTGACCAGTTTACCGGACTATTGGCCTGTCTGGAAGCACGCATTATCGGACCAGGGTATGCCGCCGGTTGCGGTTTGCATGCCTGCTCCGATGCGGTCCGAGAAGAACGACGCCGGCGGCGCTCAGCGCTTCACGCGGGCGCTGACGCGCAATGCCGCCTCGTTCAGCCGGGCCACCGCGTCTTGCGCGTTGACTGTCAGCACACGCCCGTTTTTCACGATACTGCGGCCGTCGACAATCACCTGGTCTACGTCTTCGCCGTTGGCCGCCAGGACAATGAATAAAAATGGGTCATGGATCGGGGCGGCTTTGAAAGTGTCTGCGCGCAGCAATACGATGTCAGCCTTGCATCCAGCCGCCAGTCGGCCAAGATCTGGTCTGTTCAGGGCATCGGCGCCGCCTGTCGTCGCCATGTGGAAGACGTATTGACAATCCATGGTTTCGGCAGCCTGTTCAACGGTCCTGCACATGACCAGTGCGAATCTCATGTCGTTGAACAGATCGAATGGGAAGGTGTCTGTTCCCAATGATTGCCTGACGCCCAGACTGCGGTATTTGAAAATAGAGTCGATGATACCGCCGCGCCGGGCCTTGACCCAGGGCAGGTGCGCGACAGTTGTGCCCGAATCCTGCAGGGCGTGGGCTTCGTGGGCGCTCAAGTGATCAAGATTGCCGTCCGCGGTCATGATCTGACCATGACCAATCAATAGGTCCGGCCCAAGCAGTCCTGTATCGGCCAGATATTCAATCGTCGTTCGGCCATATTCGCTGCGCAGACGTTCAAATTCTTTGGGCGACTGACCTGCGTGGATCTGGATGGGCAAATGATGCACATTGGCAAATTGCCGGGTCTCTCTGAGCATTGCCGGGTCGCAGGTATCGATTTGGCCGGGGGCTAGCATGGTGCGCAGGCGATCATCGTGCCTACCGTTATAGTGGGCGCAAAAGTCGAAACAATCCTGCATTCTGGAGCGGCCATCATTTGGATATGTTTTGTACCAGACTTTGCCCTGCGGGCCTGCGCCGTAATAAAACTTGCGATAGCGCGGCGCGGAATACACGCGTAGTCCGGTTTGTATCCCGATGTCTGCCACGTTTTTCGTGATGGCAATATCGCCGTTGCCGCCCACTTCGAAGTCGTATCCCATCTCGACGACGGTCGTCGATCCAGTGCGCGCCAGTTCCGCGAACGCGCATTGAGCTGACGCCAACTGGTCTTCCGGTTCCAGCGCATTTCTGACCGCAGGCAGCACTTGGTAAAGCGGACCATAATTGGTAAACGCGCCTTGGGTGCGAGCGCCGGGCTCTTCCAGTCGCCCGCGGGTGAACGGCGTATCCGTCACGTGCAGATGCGTATTGATCAGACCCGGCATGACAATCTGGCCACGTGCGTCGATATGATGGTCTCCAGGCGCAGGTTGCCAGCCCGAACGGGGGCCGACGTAGATAATATCGCTGCCATGGAACGCCAGAACGGCATCATCGGTCAGCACGCTGTGTCTGCCGTTCTGCCAGGCGATGACCGTGCCATTTTCGATCAGCGTGCGGGGTAGGGTGGGGGTGGTGCTCATAAAGTCCGGATTTCCTTTCTGTCGCAAATTCGGGGTGAATCGGGCGATCATTGTTTTTTGATATCAGCCGCCTGGATAGCTTTGCCCCATTTGGCGCTTTCCGACTCAATAAAGGCGGTGAATGCGGCAGGCGTGCTTCCTACGGGTTCAAGATACATGGATTTGAGCTTGGGTTGTAGCGCAGGCGTTTGCAAGGCTTTCACAAATGCTTCCTGAAGGCGCGCGACGATTAGTGCAGGCGTTTTGGCGGGAGCCAGCAAACCATGCCAGCCATTCGAAACGATATCAGTAATCCCGAAATCGCTCAAAGACGGGATGTCCGGAATTGTCGGGTCGCGCTGGCTCGAAAGCACAACGATCGGTCTAATGGCATGCTTGCCAGCTTCTTTTCCGATGCTGGACATAAAATTGGCCGGGTTGGCGACGCCGTATTCAAGGTGCCCGCCCATGACGCCGGTAATCATGGGCGTCGGGCCGGTAAAGACAACATGTGTGGCGTTAAAGCCGATACGCGGCTTGAGCATCTCCATCGCAAGATGCGACAGGGAGCCGACGCCCGGTGATCCGAAGCTGAAGCCGTCGGCAATGGCTTTTGAGGCTGGCCCAAGTTCTTTGAAATTTGCGGTCGGGGCCGAGGGGCCGGCAAACAGTACGTTCGAATAGCGGGTGAGTTGAGTGATCGCCGCGAAGTCGCTGAGCTTCCAGCGGGTAGAAGCAAGCATGAACTGGTTGGTAATATGATTGGGTGCCTGCATCAGCAGCGTGTAGCCATCGGCGGACGATCGGGCAACGTATTCCGCGCCGATATTGGTAGAGGCGCCTGCGCGGTTTTCAACAACTACGGGTTGCTTGAGCGAGGCTGAGACGAGGGGGGCGAGCAGCCGGGCCAGCAGATCCGCTGTTGCGCCAGGCGGGTACGGAACCACCAGTTTGATCAATTTGTTCGGATACGCCTGAGCGCTGGCTGACCCTGCGCCGGTTGCCAGTGCAATGGCAGCCAGAATTCGTATGAGACAGCGGGTCGTGGCGGCTACCCGCGGGGCGAGTAAATTGGACATAGCAAGGTTTCCTCCGGAAATCATGTTCTTATCCGGTCCTACCGGCCCGGTTTAGGCTCATTATTCCCAATATTCCCGATGTATTCCAGCAAGGAATTGCCACTTGACACCAAGTATTGCTGTCCGTTGTTACCTTCTGGCATTTTGTGCCTTTTTGTCCCGACTCTTACTGTTACCCGGAAGGTACCCGCCGAGGCGTTTTATGACGTTTCCGATGGTGTCTTGATTGTTGCGCATGCTATCTCGGCACATGGCGGGGCATTTACTTGTGCGAGCATCGAACCATAGTGAGCCAAGAACGATTGTGGTAACTGTGCAATGTGAGGCGGGCCAGTAGCCCGTTGACGGCACAGTGTGTTGTGACCCGCTATCAAGGGTCGCAGCAGTTCTGTAAGCAATCGTATTAGCGTGTGCGTTGAGCCACGTAAACTGGAAGTTGATTGTCGGACCGGCTGGCATGCCCGGACCAGCGGTGGATCGCCTGAGCAAGGCGTACCCTGCTCAAGGCAATGCAATTTCAATTGAAATAAAGCTGTTTTTAGGCATTTGGCGCAATTCGAATCCCTGATGCTGGTTTTGGTCCGTATGTTCATGACCTGGGTCCGTCAGCAAGGCGGGTGCACAGGCTACCATCCCAGCCGTGGTGCCTCTGTGGATATGGTATGCTTGTCCTGCCGGGAGTGCTTGCATGGCCAGAATGCCTTGCGATCTTCCTGCCAAGCTACCACGTGCCCTCTCTTTCCTCTTCATAGCCGTATTCTATTTCAGCAGATGACAGAAAGGAACGATGCCTGTATACAGGTGTCAAACTAGCAGTACTGCAATCGAGTGGCTTCCTTTGACGTTACTGTTTTCTGCTCGGACGCACCAAGGAACTGCTATGAAGTACTCACGAAGTTTTCAAACCACCTTTTTACACCCCCG